>CAMYJY010000233.1 GCA_947258835.1 uncultured Pirellulales bacterium | reverse complement strand
CAGGTTGCGTGTAGGTATAGATTTACTGTGGTCAGAGTCCGCGCAGACGAGGTGGTGGCGGAGTCCCTCTATCAAACAGTAGCTCAAAATGAACGACTTGGCGGGAGAAATCCGCCAGAAGAAGGTTTTTTGCGCGCGATTCCACAAAATACAACCGCCTGTTGCCCAGGGGCAACAGGCGGTGCGTTCAAGCAACAGGACGGGTAGCGTGGTGGTGTTTTTTCGCGTCGAAACGGAGTCCCGGCTGGGGTGTCTCTACCAATCGAACCGCCGAATGAAGTCGATTTTGCTGACGGTAATCGCGAGCTCGCCAAAGTCATACTGTTGGCCCACGTCGCCGCTGTCGAGTTGGATTTCAAAAAAGAGGTCTTGCAGCTGTTCCGGTTGCACATCGTTGGGGATTAAAAACGGCCCCGGATCATTACCTAGCATGCCGCCCTGCGTGCCCACGTGGTCTTTGCCGTCGCGGTAGCGGTCGGGCTGCGTCTGCTCCAACCGATAATTCCCAGGTGTGAGGTTCTCAAAGAGATAGGAGCCGTCGGAGGCTGTCGTGGCCTGCTGATCCACTGTGTTTCCGCGGAAGTCAATGCCTTTGAGGCGCACCAGCACGTCGGCAATCGGACGTTCCCCCGTATCAAACACACCGTTGTCATTGCGATCCACAAAGACGGAGCCTCCCAGGCTGGCGGGGTTCATGGCGACGCGCGTCGTTTCCGTGTCTTGGTTGTTGGCGTATGTCACTTCGTCTTCGCTGGCGGTGACTTCCGCGCGATTCAATAATTCACCGCTAAAGTCATCATCCACGCGCACGTCAATGGTCACACTGCGAGATTCGCCCCGGGCAAGATCGCCTAGATTGAATCGTAGTTGGTTCGGGGAAACGGAGTTCGGTGTCAGGGAGGCACGGACATACGTTACGCCGGTGGCCGGCAAATTGTCGGTGACCACCACGCCCGTGGCGGCCGAAGGTCCGTGGTTGATGATGTCCAAGGTGTAGCTAAAAGTACTGCCTGGCTCCACCGGATCTTGGCTATCCGCCTTGGTGATTTCCAGATCAATCCGCGGCACGACGGGATTGGAAACGGTATCCGTATTGTTCGAGAGATTCACCTCGTTTTCTGCACGGACAGTGGCCGTGTTGACCAACATGCCCTGGGCATCGTGATCGACGGTGGCCAGGATGGTCATGATGACCGTATCGCCGGGCTGGAGTGTGCCCAACTCGGCGGTGAGGACCCCACCCGCATGGTCGATGTTGGTGGTCAACGGACTGCCATTGGAGGTGGCCGAGGCTGACGCAAAGGTTACGGCATCCGGCAGCGTATCCTCAAAGACGGTGTTGGCTGCGGCCGACGGTCCGGTATTATCAATTTTGACGTTGTAGCGAATTTCTTCCGTGGGCGAGACCGTCGTCTGCTGCACGGCCTTGTCGAGTACCAGATCGAAACCGAAAAAGCCGAAATCGACAGTCAGGTTGGAGTTGGGATCCGTGTCGCCGTCAGCGACCGATTCACTCTGGCCAGCCAGCATCACGGCCTGGCTCACCACGCCGGCCCCGCTGGCCGGCGTGCCATTGTCGTCCTGATCCACATCATTGTTCGGATCAACGGCCGGGTAAGCACTGGATGCCAGTCCCTCCAGGGGACCTTGGATCTGGAAATTGGTCGGGTCGACCTGCACGATGTAGTCGCCCGGGAACAAATCCGTAAACAAATACTCGCCAGTGGCATTCGTGGTCGTCGTGTCCAGCAGCGCGTCCACGCCCCGCTGATACGTACCGTTGTCGTTACTATCTTCGTACAAATTTAGCCGCACATTCGCGATACCCGGCTCCCTGGCCTCGTGGAGGCCATTGCCATCGATATCGGCCCACACCTGGTCTCCCAGGCTTAGCCGCGGCAGGGCCGTGAAATCGGCCCGTTTGGTGGCCCGGCCGACCAGGCCCACCAGGGAAACTTGACCATCCAGGGCCGTGACGCCCGCGAAGGTCAATTCGAGTGCCCCGACGTGCGTAAAATCGGCTCCCTGTCCGCTCTGTGCCGTGGGGAGATCCGCAAAGTTGAACACGGCCTGTCCCGTGGCGGCGCCGCCCGGAGATTCTGGAACCGTGGTGGTAAATTCCGACCAGTTATTTGCATCGGTGTAAATCCGCAGGGTAATTTGGGCATCGGGATGATCGGCACCCGAGGTGAGGGCGATGCCCGTCATGGTATTGCCGTCATGCCGCGTCAGATCCACCCCGCCCAGGCCAGCGGGATTGACCAGGTGGCCATTGCCATCCGAACCATCCCACACCACTTTGGCATTTCCGGTCGCGCCCGGGCCACTGGCAACATACAAATTACCCCCCTCGGACATCAAGGCGACCGAGGAAATCGGATTCAGGCTTTCGGTCAGCTCGACCCACATGTCGCGTTCGCCGCCGAGCACGGCGCTGTCCTGTATACTGGCCGGGGCGCTGGAGGGTAGGGGCGGCGAGGCTTGGACAATTTGGGACGTGGTAAACCCATCAATTGTCGGCCCCACGCTGCCGTCGGCCTCGTCCGCGGAGATGTTCACTTCGCGCACATCCCCACCGGGAAGAAACTGCATGTCGCCCGGCAGAGAAATCTTCACGAAATATTTGCCAGCACCGAGGTGTTCAAAGCGGTATTGCCCATTGGCATCGGTGGGGGTGGATTCTAGGAGTGTATCTTCGATTCCCCAGGAACCGTTGCCATTGTCGCGGTACAGCGCGGCGGTCGCCCCGGCGACGACGGGATCGTTCTGCGATTGGCCATCGTCCTGGAGATCCTGGAGCACGGTGCCGATGATCTCGGCCATGTCCCCTGCTAGCAACACCCGCGATTCCAAGCTTTCGAAGGCCAGCCGCTGGCGACACAAGGGTTTGCGGGGCAAATGTTTCTGGTGCTGGAGCAACTGGGAACCAAAAAAAGCCATCAGAACACCTCTGGATTGGTGGGGTGCTGGGGAATACAGGGAATAGGAGGTTGAGTCGCCAGGGAAAGCGCTCGAGACAAGTGCCACGGTCTCGGCCCTACCGTACCGCAAACGGTAAAATCTTTATTTTCCGAGCAGTACAGCGACCAACGGAGGCGGGCTCTGCCGCCCCGCGCGCAGCCTGCCCCTGATCCTGGTATCGGCTAGAACCGTATCCGATGATTACCTTGACTGCTGCACTTTTCTGAGATAGCGGCCGGAGGCCGCTATCTGCGGGAGGAGAAACCGATCGTTGCAGCGGCTCAATTTAGGAGGTTGTGAGTCAGCTGTGCGCCAGCACAACACCAAACTGCACCATGTTTGGAAAAAGATTACCAGGTGCATTCAGCACCTAAACGCAGCCCCTGGGCCCAGAGATCGGTTTGCCGATATACGAAGCGGGGCTCATCGTCCAGAACGATCGTATCGGGATTTGGAGGATCGGCGGGATTGCGCTTGAGCAGATTTGCATTGACGTCCAGGCCAATC
>CAMYJY010000232.1 GCA_947258835.1 uncultured Pirellulales bacterium | reverse complement strand
AACAATTTGCGAAAGAAAAACGGCCGGTTGTTACATACCTGGCGACACGGGCAAGCCAAACTGGACGCTTATCTTGACGATTATGCGTTTGTGATTTCGGCCCTGATCGAGCTGTACGAGTTTGATTTTGATGGTCGGTGGGTTGACCGGGCTTCCGAATTGGCGGAACAGATGCAACATCTCTTGAGTGGCCAACACGCACAGGACCAGCCCCAACGGCGCTAACCAGGATCCGGCCCGCGCGGAGCACACATCGGCCCAGCACAGCCCGGTGAGCAGCAGCAGAATCAGCGATCCAAACAGTAAACGCCAGCGAAGCATAGGAGATCAAGGGTTCAGGTTGCGTGATGAGGAGATCCGGGGGCACGACTCGCTGGGGAGACTCACGACTCCAACCCACCGAATTTTCGGCTTCTGCCGGCAAAGTTGGCAATTGCTTCGTGCAGCGTGTCCTCGTCAAATTCAGGCCAGCATTTTTCGGTGACCCAAATTTCGGCGTAGCTCATTTGCCACAGGAGGAAGTTGCTGATCCGCATTTCGCCAGCGGTCCGCACGAGCAAATCCGGATCCGCCAGGGGGGCCGTGTAGAGATGTTGGGCGATGGTTCGTTCGTCCACGTCAGCGGCTGCCAGGGAGCCGCTGGTGATTTGTTCGCCAATTGCCCGCATGGCATCGACCAGCTCGGCCCGTCCACCGTAGTTGATTGCCAGGTTCAGCCACATGCCGTTGTTGGCGGCACTGAGCTGGACGGTTTTGTCAAGTTCTTGCAATACCCGTGCGGGGATGTTGGTCCGCCGGCCCAGCATCCGCACCCGCAACTGGTTTTCCATGATCGTGGCCCGTTCTTCGATCATGTACTTCTGCAGGAGGTGCATCAGGAAATCAATTTCTTCCTGGGGGCGTTTCCAGTTTTCACTGGAAAGGCAATACAGCGTCAGCTGCTCGAGACCCAAGCGGGCACATGCTTCGGAGATGCTACGTACCGAGCGGACACCGCGGCGATGTCCTTCCACCCGCGGCAAATCTTGTCGCTGGGCCCAGCGGCCGTTACCGTCCATGATGATGGCCAGGTGGCGAGGCCACCTCGCGGGCGGGATGTCGGCTAAGCGAGGTGGGATTGGGGCATGGTTCATGGCAGTTCGTGCAGGGCGATGGTTTGGCTACGCGCAGGTCCGACTGAAACCATGGCCACAGGTACGCCCACCAATTCGCTCACGCGTTGGAGATAGGCCATGGCAGGGGCGGGGAGGTCGGCTAGGTTGGTGGCCTGGGTCAAATCTTCCTGCCAACCGGGTAGGGTCTCGTACACCGGTTCGACGCGGCGGAGGTCGTCCACGTGGCTGGGAAAGCGATTCGACTCCTGGCCATCGAGACGGTAGGCCGTGCAGATCTTCACTTCCTCCAGTCCACTGAGCACATCCAGCAGCATCACGCTAATGGCATCCACGCCACTGAGTCGTGCCGTATACCGCACGGCCACCGCGTCCAACCAACCGCACCGCCGCGGACGTTTGGTGACGGTGCCATATTCATTGCCCTGGTCGCGGATCTGCTGGCCGATCTGGTTGTCTTGTTCGGTCGGGAAGGGGCCGCCACCGACCCGTGAGGAGTAGGCTTTGACGATGCCCAGCACGTTGTTGATATAGCGCGCGGGTAGGCCGGAGCCATTGCAGACGCCCACGCCCGAGCTATTGCTGCTGGTCACGAAGGGATAGGTCCCATGATCCACATCCAGCAGTGCGCCTTGGGCGCCTTCGAAGAGGATCCGCCGGCCGGCTTCGGCTTGGGTCAGCAGGTAGTCGGTAGTGTCCGCCACGTAGGGCTGTAGCCGCTCCGCGTAGGCTGCGTATTGGGTATAGATTTCTTCTGCATGGAGCGGTTTGAAATTCTTGGTCCCCATCATGGCCTGCAGGATCTCGTTCTTGACGCCCACGTTATGCTGCACCTGTTCGCGAAAGGTGTCGCGGTACATGTCACCCAAGCGGATGGCGTAGGAACGTCCCACCTTGTCGCGGTAGCAGGGGCCGATGCCGCGGCCGGTGGTTCCAATATTTTCCCCATCGGAGGTGCTTTTATCGAGCACGCGGTCTTCGGCCAGGTGCCAGGGATAAATCACGTGCACGCGATCGCTAATTTTGAGATTGTCAAAATCTTCGATCTGGCGGGCACTTAATTCGTCCAGTTCTTGGAGGGCTTTTTCGGGGTGGAGGACCACACCCCCAGCGATCACGCAGGTGACTCCCGGAGTGAGCACGCCGCTGGGCAGCAGCGAGAGTTTGTACACCTCTTCGCCCACCATCACGGTATGGCCCGCGTTGGCACCTCCTTGGTAACGGACGACCACATCGTGCTGCTGGGTCAGCAGGTCCACGATTTTTCCTTTGGCCTCATCTCCCCACTGCAATCCAATTACGCACGTCCCGGGCACAATTTCTCCTTTGGAAAACACCTGCACAGAGGTGGCCACTTGGCCAATCGCACAAACGGGCCATTGTAGCCGAATGGTGCCATAAAAAAACGGGCCCTCGGAGGGGGAATTTCCCTGGCGGGTCGGACGTGGGGGTTTCCCGCGGACGGAATCGCGTACAATGCACGTTCTATGGAGACCTCCTTTCTCATTTTGGCCATTGTCTTGCTGCTGGCGGCACTGGCCGCCGGCTGGATGCTGACCTTGCTGGGTCTGCCGGGCAATTGGGTGCTGGTGCTGGCGGCTGCCGCCTACGCGGCCTGGGCCCCCACGGCAGGCAGCACCCGGATTGGTTGGGCGGTTGTCGGCGGGGCTGCCGCGCTGGCTGCCGCGGGGGAAATTGCCGAAATGGTGGCTAGTATGTGGGGCGCTCGTCGCGCGGGAGGCAGCCGCCGGGCCGCACTGTTTTCTCTGCTGGGCTCTCTCGGCGGGGCCTTGGTGGGGGCGGTGGTGGGAATTCCGATTCCCGTCATCGGATCGGCACTGGCCGCCATGTTGGGAGGGGCCTGCGGCGCGTTGGCCGGGGCCGCACTGGCCGAACGGACCCGCGGTGAAAACGCCCGCCAATCCTTACGCGTGGGCACCGCCGCATTTTGGGGGCGCCTGCTAGGCACCGGGGCCAAAACGCTGGTGGCCTCGATCCTGGTGGTGCTGTTGCTGGCGGCGCTGGTAGTGTGAGTCGTGGTGCTGTCCCATCAGGCAGCCATGATCTTCAGGGCCAGGTAGGGCACCAGGCTGAAGACGATGGTGGCAATTTTGTAATTGGCCAGGTACCGAAAATAGGCCTGGGACAACGTCGCCTCATCCAGATCAAACAGTCGGGCGTGTAGGCGGACGGCTGGCCGGCGACCGAGGATCATGCTCACGGTAGAGATTGCCAGCAATCCGAGATGCATGACCGTGCACCAACCAAAAAACTCTGTGGCCATTTCCATGGGATTTTCCTCGCTGTTTTGGTAGTGAGAGTATCGCTTTCTAACATGCGCCCTGCAGTTACACGCGAACATTCGCCCTGTCGTTAC
>CAMYJY010000231.1 GCA_947258835.1 uncultured Pirellulales bacterium | reverse complement strand
GAAATACCCCCGTCCACAGTAAGTTTGCTGTTGAAGGTCGGGATGGTTGTCTCGGGGAGTTCTAGTTGGCCTATTAGGCCGAGCGGGTCTCTCCGCCAAACACGATCCATCAGAGTGATATCGACTTCAGCGGACCAGAACCCCCGCCGGATCCAGGTACCGGTGCTTTCCAGCCGCAGCGGTGTCTCGGCAAACAGTTGCCCTTCCTCGCCGTAGCTGCCGCCGTGGCCTGAGGCCTGGAGATCGCCGGAGGGAATTGGCTCCAAGGGCGGATAATCCGTAGGTGTACGCAAGACAGGTGCGCCCGACTCTGTGTTGGTCGGCAGTTCCAGCTCCGCCTGGGGGGGCAAATCGTCCCAGTTTTCTCCATCTAAAGGGGCGTGCAGTTCTTGGGCGGTCGTTGGCGGATTGGAGTCCGAGTCCGATCACCAGGAAATAGATCATGTGCTTCACCAGAATTGCCTCCCTTGAATCATGTTCCAACCGGCAGCGCGATCCCGCGCCGGGGTTCGTACATGTGTCTCATCGTCCAGCGGGCGGCTGAAATACAGCAATAACCGTTAAAACCGGCAAAAACCTCAAGGGTCAGCCAATCAGAAGAGATTGCCCATCCTTCCTGTGCTGCCAGGCCGCCCGGATTTCCTTTGTTTTTCACCATGGAGGAAACGGAGGTCACGGAATTTGCAAGGTGCGAAACGCGTCTCCCTGGGGCCGAATGTTTCCTACGGCTCTTGCTGAGCCAAACCTTGGTCGGCAGAATGAGCCGATGGGCGATAGCCCCGGTTGCGTGAAACGCCCAAGAACCGGGGCTATCGCCCATCGGCTCAGGCTCGACAGAGGGGGGCCTCGTTTGCCGCAGTGCTGTCACCCCCGGATCACATGATGGCAAAGGACCAAATAAATTTGCGCAAGCAACAAAAATTTTGACCACGAGATAGTACGAAAAAACAGTTTGGTTGTCGGGTTGATTCTTCGTTCCTACACTGCACACCCGGGGGTGATTTTCCCATGTCTTCTCCATTGGCCTCGCTGATAGCAGCTGGCACAAAACTCTGGTTGGATTCGGTGGATCCCGAACTCGTGCGCACCAACAAGCACTTGGGCGCTACGGGAGCGACTTCGAATCCCATCATTATTAGCGATTTGATCAAGTCTGGGCGTTACGATCGCCTGCTCTCGGAGTTACCAGCTGAGCCTCAGCGGACGAGCGAGGACTTGGCCTGGGCTCTCACCGACCGAGTCGTGTCCGCGGCCCAGGAAGAGTTCTTGCCGATCTGGAAATCCACGCGAGGCAACGACGGCTATGTCAGTTTCGAAGTGGATCCTCTCTTGGAGGATCCCGTCCGCAACTTAGCGCATGCAGAGCGCGTGGCGGAGTACGTACGGTTAGGTACCCAGTGGTCGGCCGGTCATCAGAATCGCATGATCAAAGTCCCTGCCACGCCGGCGGGGATCGAGGCCTTAACCGAGCTAGCCGCTCGAGGGGTACCGCTGAATGTGACGTTGATTTTTACGCCGCGGCAGTATCAGGCTGCGCGGGAGGCTGTGTGGCGGGGGGCCCAGCGGCAAAATTCGCTGGACGGTTTCAAGAGTGTGTATAGCATTTTTATTTCTCGCGTGGACACCTACACACGGCAGTACGTACCTGAGTTGTCGGCACAGGCCCAGGGCCAAGTGGGGATCTGGAATGCCCAGCAGATCTGGCAGGAGAACCAAAAATTTTGGCAAGCGCAGGCCACGCCACTGGAGCAGGAGATCGTGTTTGCCAGCACGGGGACGAAGGACCCTGCGGATCCACCGTGGAAATATGTGGAGGCCTTGGTCGGCAGTGGCATCCAAACCAACCCACCGGCCACCAACGAGGCGGTTGAGCAAAGTGGACGCCAGTTCGAGCGCACGCTTGATTGCTGGCCACCCGAGGAAATCTGCCGTGAAATGGCCGAGCGGGTCGACCTGCGGCAGCTGGAAGAGACGCTGATGGCCGAGGGCATCAAAAAGTTCATCGATCCGCAAGTGACGCTGCTCGGACTTGTAGCCAAGAAGTGTGCGGCCCTCCCTCGGATGTGAGATCGGGGAGACTCGTCGCTGGACGGCGGCTGTGGTAAGATGACGCTGCAGCATCGTTTTCGATTCTCTTTGTCTTCTTATTCCCAGCGGAGGCGGCATGGCCCTCGATCCTTATTCACCCTGTCCTTGCGGCAGTGGCAACAAGCTGAAGTTTTGCTGCAGTGATTTGGCGATAGAAATCGAGACCATTCACAAGATGATTGCTGGCGACCAGCCCCATGCGGCCCTCCAGCATGTCGCGCGGTTGCTGGCCAAACAGCCCCAACGGGCTTCGCTGCTGGACATCAAGGTGTCGTTGGAACTTTCGCTCCACGAATTTGATGCCGCAGCGGAAACGGTGCAGACTTTGCTGGCGGCTCATCCGCAAAGTCCCACAGCCCACGCCCAGCGGGCCCTGCTGCTGTCGGCCACCCAGCAGGCCCCCCAGGCCGTTGACGCACTGCAAGAGGCGTTGGAGCGGTTGGACGATGCGGTGCCCTTGCGGGTCTTGGAGGCCATGGGCACGGTGGGGCATGCGCTGTTGCTGGCGGGTGATTTAGTAGCTGCCCGGGCTCATCTTCTGTTGTATGCCGGGATCGCTCCCGCGGACGACAATCGTGCACTCGAATTGCTGATGCGGATGAATTGGCAAGGTGGCCTGCCGCTCTTGCTGAAGGATTACTTGGTCTTAGCCGATTGCCCGCCCCAGGTGGACTGGCAAACGCAGTTTGCGGAGGCCGTGCAATGGGCCCTGCGTGGGTTCTGGCGGCGGGCCCACGCCGAGTTTTCCACGCTGCGGCAAGAGGTCGGTACCGTGCCGGCCGTGGTCTACAATCTGGCCCTGTTGCAAGGCTGGTTAGGTCGCAGGGAAGATTTTGCCGCGTTGCTGCATGAATATGCCGGACTCGATGTGCCGCTGCAGGATGCGGCCGAGGCGGAGGCGTTGGCCCAACTCGTGGATCCGCGACTCCAGGATCCGCAGTGTGAGACGGTCAAACTAGTGTATGCCGTGGCCGATGCGGACCAGCTTGGCGGACGCTTGGCGGTGGACGCACGCGTGCAAGAGTATCCGCTGGAAACACCATTGGATCCCGAGGCCGCGGCCTCTCGGCCGCGGAGCACCCATGTCTTACTGAATCGCACGCCGCCTGTTTCTGGGGTTGGCATTGCGCGGGAGGCGATCCCCCATGTGGTGGCCTTCCTGAGCCTGTACGGCAAACGCACCGACCGGCCGGCACAACTGGAAGTGACGACCGATCGCGATGAGCAATTCCAGCAGACCCTAGCGCTATTAGCGGAGGTGCTGGGGGCCGACTTGGAGGAGCCACTGCAGGAGGAAGTCGTCGGCCACAAATCCGTCAGCGAAGCAGCGCTCAGCTGGCGGTGGCGTTTACCCGACGACACACCACCGCAACAGCGCCGGAAATTGTTGGCCCAGGAACGGCGGGAAGCAATTTTGGACCGCTGGACCCAGGCCCCGCGGGCCGCCCTCCAGGGCAAATCACCACAAGCGGCCGTGGGTGACCCGGCGCTGCGTGTGGCCTTGCTAGCCAGCGCCGTGATGATTGAACAAGCGGCCGTTGATCCGGCGGAGCAGGAATTGTTTGTCGCTTTGCGTCAACGGCTCCAGCTGCCCCTGCAGGAAGCGATCGATCCGTCCGGTCTGAACCTGGAACATGTGCCGCTGGTGCGGGTGCCTCAGCTGGATCTGGCGCGGCTCTCCGCGGAGGACATGGCAAAGTTGCTCGAACGGACGATTGTCTTGGGGGCCAATTATGCTTCCCTGCTGGTGGCCCAGCAGTTGGTTGAGCGGGATGATTTGCCGACCGGTTTCGATTTGATTTCCGCTT
>CAMYJY010000230.1 GCA_947258835.1 uncultured Pirellulales bacterium | reverse complement strand
AAACGCGGATTCCAGCCAGCGGTTTTGAAAACGGGTCGTCCTGTTTTGGTGTACAATCGAGGCGGGCTCTGCCCAGCGACTCGGGGCAGCCCGCAGGCGTGTGCACAATTTAAGTTCCTGTTTTCAGCACGGGCCGTGGCTCGAAACCAGTACCACCGATGCGGTAGGGAGGTGGAATCATGGAAACATCCATTGGTGCTTTGCTACGAGAGGATGGCTGTGAGTTCCGGGTGTGGTGTCCGTATGCGGAGGCCGTGCGGGTCCTGCTCCAAACGGGGACGTGGTGGGATCAGGACGCGTCGTCCCAGCAATCCTGCACGCTCACCAAGTCGTCGGACGGTTACTGGTCTGGTTTTGCGGCGGGCGTCCCAGCGGGGTGGCTGTATCGCTACGAAATCACCAGCGCTGGCCAGACGTTTGAACGGCTGGATGCCGCGGCCCGGGATACGATCCACTCGCAGCTCACCAAAAACCATCCGGATAGTGAAAATGCCTCGATCGTGGTCACCGACCAGCCCTACCCCTGGACCCCCTTCCAGACGCCGCCCTTCTCGGACTTTTTAATCTATCAATTCCACTGCGGCACGTTCGCCGGTCGCAATGACCAGCGGGACAAGCCCATCGCCAGTTTTGCCGACGTGGAACATAAATTCTCCTACATCCGCCAACTGGGATTCAACGCCATCCAACCCTTGCCCGTGCAGGAGTTCTCGCAAGATCGATCTTGGGGATACAATCCGGCTGCCTTCTTTGCTCCCGAGTCGGCCTATGGCCACCCGCGTGAAATGCAGCATTTTGTGGATGCAGCCCATCAGCACGGCTTGGCCGTAATTTTTGATGTGGTTTACAACCATGCCGGACCGCAAGACAACGTGCTGTGGCAGTACGATGGCTACCCGCGGCAGGGCGGCATCTATTTTGAAGACGGTCGGTGGACCGATTGGGGCCGTGGTCCGGCGTGGCAGAAGCCAGAGGTCCAAAACTATTTTTTTCAAAACGCCTGCATGTATTTTGACCACTACCAGGCCGATGGCTTGCGTTTTGATGTCACCACCCAGATTGATGGCAATCATTTGCGTGACGTTCTCTGGAGACTCCAGCAAAAATACCCTTCCAAATATTTCATTGCCGAACATTTGCCGGCCCACCCCTGGATCACCACCGCGGGGAATTTTGATGCGACCTGGTACGCTCAATCGCATCATGAAATGCAGCGGGCACTCAGCGGGGACAACCCCATCGCCAGACTAAAATCCTTTTTGGGCTGGGATGGTTTTTCCCATGCTTGGAATCTGGTGAAATACACCATGGGTTCCCATGATGATGTGGGCGATGACAAAAACGGCAACGCCAAAGAGGGGCTCACGCATTGGGATGCCCGCCATCGCTACCTGGTGGATCAGTTGGGCGGTCGTCATCACGGGCACGCCCGGGCCAAGTGCCGTGTGGCCTGGGCCCTCAACATTGCCATGCCGGGGACGCCCATGCTCTTCATGGGCAGTGAGTGCCACATGGGTGCGCCCACCGTTGGCTGGGGCTACTGGCATGACGGCCAGGACGATCACGGCGACCATCGCTTCGACTGGGCGATTGCCGGGGATCCGTGCGGTATGGAGATGCGACGCATGGTTGCTGCGGCCAATCAGGTCCGCTGGGAAAATCCGGCCCTGCGGAGTGACACGTTGCTGCTGACCCACGAGGATTACCAGCACCAAGTGCTGGCGTTCAAACGCTGGCACCAGGGGAACTTGGTGCTCGCGGTGGTGCATCTCGGGGAAGAGAATTTTGACAACCATGGCTACGGGGTGGCCACCGGCCAGCAGCCGGGCTGCTGGACACAGATTTTGTGCACCCAAGATGCGGCGTTCGGTGGCTGGCACGGAGCGGGCAACGCTTACTACGAGCCGCAGACCCAGCCCGATGGCCGCATGTACATCAATCTGCCGAAATGGAGCGTGTTGCTGTTTTGCCTGCAGCACTGCTAGCTGCCAGCCAATTTTCCGCAACCGGAACCGTCCTCAAGACCACTCTAATCAGTACCGATATAGTAGGAACGTGTCGTATAACACCCGTGCAGCCAGGATGGATCGACGTGGCAACTCCTTACAGAACGGACCAGCATCAGCCCTCCACGCGCGTGCATCGACCTCGGGTGCTGGCTCAATTGCCGACCGTGGGAGTTGCGTCTGCGCCCCCGCCGGTGGAACCTGAGACGCAGCTGCCGCCGGCCATGGCCGGGCCGGCTCAACTCCCCCGCAGCGGCCGGATGTATTTTGCCGACCAGCCGCCTGCGGCGATCCCTCAGTCCAACCGTCGGGAGGGGTTGGCCAACCGTCGGGAGGGGCTGCCGGACCGCCGAGAATCTGAGTTCCTCAGACGGGCGCGGCAACGGGTAAATTACCAACACACATCGCCCGCTCGTTCGCCGGAGGTCGCGGTGGCTCCGGTCTCGCCGCTCATAATTTTGCATCATGTGCTGGCCCCGTATGCGGGATTGATCGTGGCCTTGGCATTGATGGCCTGCGGGAGCCTGTTGTACTGGTTGCTGGTAGGGCCGGTGGAGGTTTCTCTGCAGCCTTATGCCCAAGGTTTTCCCAGCCTCGGGCAGCAACAAAACGTCGCGGCCGTGCCGCTAGCGACAGGTCCCCAGTTCCCGGTTCCACCCCAGACGACTCCCAGCGAGCCGACCCGCCTGGCGCAGGTGTCGGCGGGGCAATCTGGTTTTCCTCATACGAGCCAATCGGCGCCGCTGGATTTTTCCCGCTTAGGGCAACCACCCCATCCCGAGGCCCCTCTGGCACCTCGACGACTACCCCGCGTGGCGTCGCGGCCCGCAGCCCGCGCGGGACCCTTATTACGCTAGATGATGTTGGCTGCCGATTTTATCTGCACAAGGACCATGGCCTCCGATGAGTCAAATCGATCAAGCATTTATTCAGGCCTATGCCACGGGTGAACCGCAGGCCGAGCCGGCTGCGGGCTTTGCGGCTGGCCCTTCCGGTGGACCGGCGGCACCTGCGCTGCCGCCGCAGCAGGCGAGCCCACCGTACGCGCCTGGTCCAGCCGCGCCTGCCCAGCACTGGCAGATGCCTGCCCAGCAGACCCTGGCCGCGCCTGCAGTTGAGCAAGCCAGCGTGCATCCAGCCGCGCGGGCAACCGTGCCTGTGGGCCCCGCGCCCCTGCCCACGCCGCAGCCCCAACCGCAAATGCCCCCCGAGCCACGGTCGGCGCTTTCCCAGCGACGTCCCTTGTCGAGTTTTTCAGCGCCTCCCGAGCCGCAGGCGCACACGTTTCAACCAGTCTCCGCAGTGGAGGCATTTTGTTGGCCCGAGGTCGTCGATGTGTTGCTGCGCGACCATCGCAGTCTCTGGGATCCCGTCCTGCAGCAATTGCTGGACGACCGTGCCTCGGGAAGGACGATGGTCGGTATTGCTGGGGCGCGACCGGGTGTGGGCTGCACGTCTGTCAGTTTGTGCCTGGCACGTCTGCTGGCAGAGGCAGGCTTGCAGGTGGC
>CAMYJY010000229.1 GCA_947258835.1 uncultured Pirellulales bacterium | reverse complement strand
AAGATTGGCCAAAACTTAAAATACGACATGGTGGTGCTCCGCGGAGCCGGTATCCGCTTGGCCGGTGTGCATTTTGACACGATGCTGGCCAGCTACCTGCTGGATGCCGGCGGCCGCAGCCACAACTTGGATCAGTTGGCACAGCGCTATTTGAACCACACTACCACGAAGATTGAGACGCTGATTGGCACAGGCAAAAACCAACTGCGGATGGACGAGGTGCCGGTGGCTGATGTCGCCGCGTACGCGGCCGAGGATGCCGACTTGCCGCTGCAACTCCACCGCATTCTGGAGAAAAAACTTCGTGACCGCGGTCTGGAACAGCTCAACGGTGACGTGGAAGTCCCCTTGGTGGAAGTCTTGGCCGACTTGGAGTACCACGGCATCTACGTGGATTCCCAGCGTCTTGATGAACTGAGCGTTTTGTATGGCCAGAAGCTGCAAGCGCTGGCCGCGGAAATCGAGCAGCTGGCTGGCCATCCGCTCAATATCAACTCCCCCAAACAGCTGTCCCAGCTGTTGTTTGAGGAGCTCGGCCTACCGGTGGTGAAGAAGACCAAGACCGGAGCCAGCACCGACGCCAGCGTCCTGGAGGAACTGGCCCCCCTCCATCCCTTACCGGCAAAAATCCTTGAGCACCGGCAATACTCAAAATTGCTGAACACTTATGTCGACGCACTGCCCGCCATGGTGCATCCGGAAACGGGCCGCGTCCATGCGTCGTTCAATCAGGTCGTAGCCGCCACGGGACGCCTCAGCTCCAGCAATCCCAATCTCCAAAACATTCCTATTCGCACGGCTGCCGGACGAGAAATTCGCTCCGCATTTCAAGCCGGCCCAGCCGGCTGGAAATTATTGGCCGCCGATTACTCCCAGATCGAACTGCGGGTGCTGGCCCATTACACGGGCGATGAGGCCCTGTGCCAGGCCTTTGCCGAAGACCAAGACATCCATGCCCTCGTGGCCAGCCAGGTAGCAGGGGTCGCGCTCACGGAAGTGACCTCCGCCATGCGTCGCCAAGCCAAGGCCGTGAATTTCGGCATCCTCTACGGCCAAAGCCCCTTTGGTCTGGCCAAAGGACTGGGGATTCCTTCCGGGGAGGCCGCTGAGTTTATCGAAAACTATTTTGCCCGTTACCCGCGTGTGCTCGACTTTTTTACGGAAACGTTAACTGCCTGCCGCGAACAAGGCTACGTCTCCACCCTGCTGGGCCGGCGGCGCGACGTGGATGGTATCCGGCCAGTACCGCCCCAACTCCGCGAGCCCAAAACGGGCGTATTGCGGCAACTGAATCTCCCCGAGCGAACGGCCATCAACACCGTCATCCAAGGCTCAGCCGCTGACTTGATCAAATTGGCCATGCTCGGCGTCCACCGGAAATTAGCGGCAGAAAAAATCCCCGCCCAGCTGCTGTTGCAAATCCATGACGAGCTTGTTTTTGAAGTGACGGAGCAGGCACTGCCGGACTTGGCCTCCCTGGTGACAACAGAAATGACCCAGGTCATGCCCTTGGCAGTTCCCCTCCTGGTCGACATCAAGTACGGTGAGAACTGGGCCGATTGCCAGCCCTGGACACCGTAGGCTGATGTGAGATGTGAGATGATGTGAGATGTGAGATGTGAGATATTTGATGTGTGGGTCGACCGCCTGAGTAGGGGCGCGGTCCCACCTTTTTTAAATATAGCCAACCAGTAGATGAGGTGGGGCTGCGCCCCAGCCTACGATGCACGTCCTCGGACTCGTCGGCGGGATTGCCAGTGGAAAATCAACCGTGGCCCATGAGTTGGCCCAGCTGGGGGCGGCCGTGCTGGATGCCGACCGGGCGGCCCATGGGGTAATCAACCTACCAGAGGTCCGCCAGCTGTTGCGGGATCGCTGGGGGGACGGCGTGGTGCTGCCCACGGGCCACATCGATCGCGCCGCGGTCGCGGAGCGGGTGTTCGCCGCGGATGCTGCCCAGGAGTTGGCCTTCCTGCAAGAAACGCTGCACCCGCGCATCCGGCAGGACTTTGCCCAGCGACTGGCACAACTGGAGGACACGCCCGTGGCCGTCATTGACGCCCCCCTGCTGCTGGAGGCCGGTTGGCAAGATCTCTGCCACAGCCTCATTTTTGTCGCCTGCCCCCTCGACGAGCGACGTGAGCGGGCCCTCCGCCGCGGTTGGACTGCCGACCAATTTGTCGCACGTGAGGCGGCCCAAATGCCGATAGACCAAAAAAGACAGGCGGCCGACTACATCCTCCAGACCGGCGCATCGTCGCCAGCACTTCCACAGCAAATTCGGACACTGTGGGATGACCTTGCCGATCGTGCTGCCAAGTCTTTGTGCTAATGCACATCCGCTACTGCGGACCACCCTCCCAGGCGTCCCAGTCGCACGACCGAATCCGCATAAAAATGTTCCTCGTTCCAGCCTTCCCTCCCATAGACTTGCTTGCCATACTACTAGGTAGTCCCGCCTACCCGTAAAAATGCCTCGCTTTTTTGCTGCCGCCGGCAGCAGGGCCAAGCCTAGGCCCAACCGGACAGACAATACCATCTTTTTTCCCCTCCGTTGACGCCTTCCGTGCGTCAACACCCAAACTTCTATTCAGGAGTCCAATGAATCATGGCCGAGACCAGCAAGCGTGGACCACGCCACGGCCGTTCCCCCGCACGTGGCAAACATCCGGGCCACTACAGCTCGATCCAAAAATCCGACAACCAGCGGCTGGCCGAGCTAGAACGCGAAGAGCCACTTTCCATTGCCGAGGAACTGGACAAGGCTGCGGAGCGGGTGCGTCGGGTTGGTAAGAACATCGAACGGACCGACAAGCCGGATCACAATATTCACATCGCCGCCCTGCAGCGGATGGAAATGGCAGAGCTGCTAGAAGTGGCCCAGGCGGAGGGAGTCGAAGAAACAGCCGGTCTCAAAAAACAGGACCTGATCTTCCGCGTACTGAAAAAACGCGTCCAACTGGATGGGATGATGTCCGGCGAGGGTACGCTGGAGATTCTGCCGGACGGTTTTGGCTTTTTACGCAGCCCGGACTATCACTATCTTTCTTGCCCGGACGATATCTACGTCTCCCCCAGCCAAATCCGTCGCTTTGGCTTACGAACCGGGGCCACGGTTGCGGGCACGATCCGTCCTCCCAAGGAGAACGAAAGGTATTTTGCCTTGCTGCGGATCGAGAGCATCAACGGCGAGGATCCCAACGCACTCTCGAAAAAGGTCTTCTTCGATGACTTAACGCCCGTGCATCCCGATGCACGGATCACCATGGAAACCACCGCCAGCGAGATTGGCATGCGCGTAGTCGATATGATGGTACCGATTGGCTTTGGCCAGCGGGGCTTGATTGTCAGTCCACCACGGGCAGGCAAGACGATTTTGATGCAAAAACTGGCCCAGGGCGTGTTGCCACACTATCCCCAGGCCCATGTGGTGATGTTAATGATTGACGAGCGTCCGGAAGAAGTCACCGACATGGAGCGGGAGGTAAAGGGCCCCAACTGCGAGGTCATCAGCTCCACCTTTGACGAGCCCTCCTCAC
>CAMYJY010000228.1 GCA_947258835.1 uncultured Pirellulales bacterium | reverse complement strand
AAGTGTTTCTGTCATTCTATAAGGCGGGAATCCAGTAGCAGTACAAGTGGTCTAGATTCCCGCCTTATAGAATGACGTATGCGAGCGAAGCGGGAATGACGCGGGTGGCGGGAATCCAGCGCGGCTGCCCGCTGCCACTAAAATCATTACCAGCGTGGGGTGCCACCCGTGAGGTGGACAGGAAAAATCATATCGAGGAGATGTTGTGTTTCTGTTGGAGGTCGGCCATGACCTCATCGGCTGGGCGATGTCGGCCCGCCCTCACGTCGTCGAGACCTTCGTGAATAGCAGCATTGATATCTTCACGATTTTGCAAGGATTCCCATTCGACAACCAGGTTATTAACCATATCCCAACGCACAAGCCCCCTGATAGGTGAGCAGTGCTGCCAGATATGCCAGTCCCGACATGTACCCCAGCTGCAGCAAGGGCCATTTCCACGAGCCGGTTTCCCGACGCGTAACCACCTGCGTGGGCAAACACTGCATCGCCAACACGTAGAATACCAACAGGCTGAGGCAGGACGCGGTGGTGAATACCGGGCGACCGTCGGCATACGTGCTCGCGCGGAGTCGATCCACCAACAAACCGGCATCCTCGGCCCCCTCCGAGCCTACCCCGTACAGCACCGCCAACGTCGAGACGATCACCTCCCGGGCCGCGAAGGAGCTGAGGACCCCCACGCTGATCCGCCAATCAAATCCCAGCGGCTGAAATATCGGTTCCAGGCCGCGACCGAGTTGGCCGGCGAATGACTGCTCCAGTTGGACTTGGTCCACCAACGCTTGGGCTGGCACGACCTGGCCGCTGCTTTCCAACGCAGCCAGCTGGGCCTGCTGGGCTGCGGGCATCTCGGTGGTTTTGGGGTACGTCGCCAAGGCCCAAATTACCAGCGAGATGATCATGATCGTCGTCCCGGCCGTCTTCACAAACTCGCTGGCCCGGTCAAACATCAACAGCAGGGCATTCCGCAGCGACGGCACCCGGTAGTTGGGCAATTCGATCACCAGCGGCCGCGTCCGACCAGGAAGCACGGTGCTTTTGAGGGCCCAGGCCGCCGTGAGCGCTGCCACAATCCCCAGCACGTAGGAGGCGGCGAAGAGCAGGGAAGCCTGCAACGGATCGTGAGGGAACAACAAGGCCATCATCATGGCATAGACGGGCAAACGTGCCGAGCACGTCATCAGCGGCAATACCAAAATCGTGGCCAGGCGGTCGCGGCGGTTGTCGATTACCCGCGTCGACATGATGGCGGGAATCGCGCAGGCGTGCGCCGAGAGCAAGGGTACAAAAGCCTTGCCCGGCAACCCGACTCGGTACATCAGACGGTCCATCACAAACACGGCCCGGGCCAGGTACCCCGAATCCTCCAACAACCCCAGCAGAAAAAACAGCATGCAAATCTGTGGCAAGAAGATGAGCATGCCGCCCACGCCCCCGATCACGCCGTCGGTGAGCAGGCTACTGAGGTCTCCTGCCGGCAACAGGCGGCCCACGGCCTGACTGGCCAGCCCGAACCAGCCATCAATCAGATCCATGGGGTACTGCGCCATCCAAAAGTTAAACATGAATGTCAGCAGCATGATGCCCGCAAAACAGGCCAGTCCCACCACCTTGTGCGTCAGCACGCGGTCGATCGCCTCGCTCCGCCGGCCATGGGCCGACGCATCGCCCCGGGTTGTGGTCGTGGCCAATTGTTCGGCCCAGTCATAACGGGCCGAATACTGACAACCACCGCAGGAGCCGCAAGCCACCAGATCGGCGTGCAGTTGCGGAGCGGCGGGCGCGGCCACCAATTTTCCCAAGGCCGTGCGCAACTGGTCCAAGCCCCGTCCAGTGCGTGCCGAAATGGGCACGATCGGACATCCGAGCCGCTCCTCCAGTTGGGCCAGATCAAAATGCATCTCGTGCTGGTCGGACACGTCGATCATGTTCAGCGCCACCAGCACCGGCAACCCCTGCTCCAACAACTGGCTGGTGAGGAACAAGTTGCGTTCCAGGTTGGTTGCGTCGACCACCGCCAACACTCCGCACGGCCGCTGCCAGCCCCGCAATTTTCCCGCCAGCGCGTCCACGGCGATCTGCTCGTCAGGAGTGACCGCGTCAAGCGTGTAGAGTCCCGGCAAATCAGCCAGCGTGACCTCGGCATCGTGGAGCTGCACACGACCGCGGCGATGCTCGACGGTCGTCCCCGGAAAATTGGCGGTTTGGGCCCGCAAACCGGTGAGGCGGTTGAACAGCGTGGTCTTACCGGCATTGGGATTGCCGACCAACGCAATCGTGAGTGAGCGACTCTGCTGGATGGGTGGCGAGGTAACTTCGAGGGTGGAACTCATAAAGCCATGCTAAAATCTAAGAATAAAATCTAAGAAACAGAGAGCCGTTTTTCGTCGAGCGCGGGATCTGCTCTCCTGCTAGTGTGTTGCTGGCCAGGATCGGACGCCGCGACGACGCGAATCCCCGCAGCCAACCGTGCGGACAGTCCCACCCGGGTGCCCAGGATCCGCAACAACAGCGGGTCACCGGTCTGGACGAGCTGCACCTGCCGCCCCACGCACAGCCCCAAGGCCTTCAGCCGGATGGCATCTTCCGGGTGCACATCCAAGGCTGCCACACGGGCCACGGTGTGGGGAGCTATGTCGGAGAGCAGGGTGGTGGGCATGGGCGGCTTGAGGGAATGACATGAGATTCGGTCTCATCTGCGGATTTGCTAGCCTACGCCAGTCGGCTGTTGGATGCAAGCCGGGGGTGATATCACTTCGAAAACGAAATCGTTACCAGCGTTGGGTGCCACTTACCGTCATTCCCGCGCAGGCCGTTACCAGCGTTGGGTGCCACTTACCGTCATTCCCGCGCAGGCGGGAATCCATAAAGTACCAGAACCTTTCCGAGTGCCTGGATTCCCGCCTGCGCGGGAATGACTGGAACCCCCCAATACCGCCACTAAATTCGTTACCAGCGTTGGGTGGCACCGACATTTCATCTGCCTTGGACGCAGCGGAGCGTCTGTTCTGCGATCTCGAGTTCTTCGTTGGTCGGCACCACGAGAATGGCCACTACACCACCGTCCGCGTGGATCGCCCGCGGGCCACCGTCCCCGCTGCTGTTGAGCGCCGGGTCCAGGCAGATGCCCAGACCCTCCAAGCCATCACAGATACGCTGTCGGATCGCGGGCGAATTCTCACCGACGCCCGCCGCGAACACCAGGCCATCGACACGCCCGAGCACCGCCGTGTAAGCTCCGATGTACTTGCGAATCCGATGCAGGTAGATGTCGACGGCCAGCTTCGCGCGCTCGTCGCCGTCCGCCTCGCGCTGGAGCACATCGCGGAGGTCGCTACATCGCGGAGGTCGCTGGCGCCGCAGAGCCCCTCCAGCCCGCTTTCCCGGTTGAGGGCGGCCTCCACCCTGTCCGGCGGTAGGCGGGCCTCACTGGCGATGTAGCCGGCCACCGACGGATCCACGTCGCCGCTGCGCGTGCCCATCACCAATCCCTCCAAAGGCGTTAGGCCCATCGAGGTCTCCACGCTGCGCCCGCCCTCGATAGCACACGCGCTGGCACCGTTGCCCAAGTGCAGCGTAATGAGATTCAGCTCCCCGAGCGGTCGCTCCAGCAGGGCGGCAGCCTGCCGCGCCACGTAGGCGTGGGACGTGCCGTGGAACCCATACCGCCGCACACTGTAGCGGGTGTACCACTCCTCCGGAATCGCGTACCGGTATGCGCGGGGAGGAAGCGTCTGATGGAACGCCGTATCGAATACAGCAACCTGGGGGACACCGGGTTGGCGTTGCAGGACGACTTCAATACCCAAGAGGTTGGCCGGGTTGTGGAGTGGTGCCAGCCGACTTTGCTGGCGAATCACCTCCAGTACCCTGTCGTCGATGAGAGTTGCCGCGCGGAATGCCTCGCCGCCGTGCACCACCCGATGGCCGATGGCTCCGATCGCCTCGCCTTCCTCGATCAGCCCGCCGCTTTTCAGCACCGTGGCGATCCGGTCGAGAGCTGCGGCGTGATCCAAAACGTTGCCGGTGGGCACCTCGACGGA
>CAMYJY010000227.1 GCA_947258835.1 uncultured Pirellulales bacterium | reverse complement strand
TTATTTCTGGCCAATTCACGATTTTTTTCCTCCAGCTCGTCGGTGAGGCGTTTCACCTCAGCCTGCAAGACTTCATGCGTTTGTTGGAGCCGGTTCGTGGCTTCGTGCCACGCCTGCAGCACCGCTTCGAGGCTATGATCTTTCAGTGTCGTGTTCATGCTTCCGAATCGAGGCTCATGGGGGTCGGGGATGCCATCGGAGTCTGCTGGTTCGCTGGTGTGTGCGGCGCCATGGGCGTGGGAGGTCGCTGCCAGTTTTGCTGCGCTTGGTACGCTCCACGGGCGGTGCTGGCTGTCCGCGCGGCCTGCAGTTGGCCGGCAACATTGTCACGGCGCTGGATCATGTGGGCCTCGTTGTCGCGTTCCAGCTGCATGACCTCCTCCAGGAGTGCTTTGCATTCCTGCACCTGCTGAGCACACGCAGCCCGCTCGGCGGGGGAGTCCCACACACGGCTGGCGGGATCTTGGTTATGAAATGGCGTGAGTCCTTGTTCGATCGTTTGCAAAGCGATAATCAGCTGATTTTTGGCGGCAATCAGCCGCAGCAAGGCCGCCATCTCTCCGGCGGCGATGAGGGTCGCTTGCTGACAACCGAGATCACGCAATTGCGTCAGGCAGGTATGCCTTTTGGCAATCAATTCGGCCAATTTTTTGGTGGGAAGTGGTGACGCCATGCTTACCAGCTGCTCATTCCATTGAGCAAAATCTTCCATTGTTCACGGTTAAAATTAGTAGCCAGCTTAAAATCCGTCTCTGGGGGAAATCTTTGTAAAACCAGCTTGGCTTGTTCAATCGCACCTTTGGCTTTGATGGGCTGATCCAGCCTCCGCCAACAATTTGCGATGTGAACAAAGCTTTCCAATACAAAAGGCTCATTGACGTAGAGCGTGGAAATATTGGAGTACGCTTTGCGCGCCTCCTGGTAACGTTTGAGCTGAAACAGCACGGAGCCTTGCATCATGTAGCAATTCCGCAAGATCATGCGGTCCAGTTTGTCATTCTCACCTTGTCCATTTTTGGTGAGGATACGCTGGACCAGCGCGTAATTTCGCAAGGCCTCTTCCAGATTCCGATCGCGCAATTTGCGATTTTTCTGTCTCTCACTTTCGGTCTTGGCCACGCGTGCCATCTCGGCCGGTTTTTTGGAGGCGTTGTGAAAAGAAATGGCAATGTTATAGCGTCCCATCAAGGCCTGGGGGGCGTCGGCATAGCGACGCACCGCCTCATCCAGAACATCGATTGCTGCTTCGTAGTCGCCCGTGTTGAGATAGAGTTCGCCGAGTGCGAACAGGGAGTCACGCCACTCGGGGCTGGTGGTTTTGAGACTGTTGCCGTTGATATTTTGCAAGAGGATTTGCGTGGCCTGCTCGGGATTTCCCGCCTGCACGTGGGCATGGCAGCACTCGAGACGCGCTTGGTACACCACCGCGTCGCCGGGATAAAGTTCGAGGCATTCTTCCAAGGTGGCCACCGCCGCTGGGATTTGCCGCAGGGCCAACTGAGACTGCCCCAATCGCAGCAGGGCCATCGCCTGATGCTTGCGGGTTTCGTGATAGAGAAATTCCTGCAACACACGGGCGGCATGCGTGAAGCTTTGTCCCTGGAAATAGTTATCCGCGGCTTGCCAGAGATGCTCCGTGAATTTTGGCGTGGCGTATTGCATGTGGGCCAGTGACTCCAAGGCACGCCCGGCAATCCGCAAATGGTAGCGACCAGCACGCTCCTGCGCGCGGCGCTGCAAACGTTCCAAATCGGCCGCTTGACGGATCAGGATCTTGCCCCAGGCCTGCTGCGTGCCGCCGCGTAATTCGGTAACCTCCGCCGCATCGAAGGCGGGTTGGAGCTGATCAATCAGCGCGATGGCATGTTCAAACTGTTGGTTTTCTAGAAAGGCAATCTGGGCTTGGAGGAGCTGCCGGCGGAGCTCGGGCATCGTCAGGAGTGCGTTCTTGTAGGTGATGGGATCGCGGACGCGCTCCAAGACGAGACGATACCCGGCAATGGCTCGCTCGGCATCTCCAGCCGCTTGGGCCAGTCGCGCTTTGGCAAAGCTGGCCGCTAGGCTCTCGGAAGAATCCGGATGCTGTTTGCTGAGTCGATCGTAAGCAGTCGTGGCCGCGGCTGGATCGCCGCGGACTTCATGACACACTCCGATAAAATAAAGCGTTTCACGCGTGACCACCCCACGGGTCCCATCCAGACGCAAGGCTTGGTCGAAGTCGGCCAGCGCGGCGTCCACCAAACGCCGACGCGCGGCACCGTCCTCCTGCTGGTTTTGGGCCTCTTGCAAAGCCAAACGGCCGGACACGTGCATCTTTTGCGGCAGGCGACTGGAATGCTTTGCAACCGTCTGCAAAATCTTTCGTGCTTCGCCGAACTGCCCCAGTTTTCCCAAAAACTTGGTACGCAGCAGCTGGGCGTCTAGCTGTTCCCGTTCCTTCAGTTCTGGCGAGTCCAGCAGGAGCTGATTATGACGCAAAGCAGCAGCATAATCGGGCTGGGGCAAACTCCGGTAGCCCTCGACGAGTAAGCCGTGGATGTCCATCGCGCGGATATTTTCCTCGCCCACCAAAGCCTCCAGCTCAGCGACACCTGGAGTCGGCTGATTGCCACGAATCAAACTCAAACCGAGTAGGTACTTAGCCTGGATTATCCGCTCGTCAGGAATTCCTAACATCAGGGCTTTGCGCAGATAACGAGCCGCCACCAAGTACATGGCCCGCTGGCGATGCCCCGACCACTCGTTTTCGGCCTCGTCCGCCTTCGCCACGCCCAACACAAAGAGAGCGCGCCCAAAATCGTGCACGGCATCTTCGTCTTGTTGTATTTTGCCGACAATGCTTTTGGCTTCGTCAAATTGCCGTTGGTCCAGAGCCTCCAGGGCCATCTCGAATGAGATCGGCTCCAGGTTACCAACCGCCTCCCGGATCAAGTAACTGAACACACCAAAAATGAGCCCCAAGAAGCACAACAGCCCCATGCCGATGAACGCCATGTGCAATTTGCTGCCTACGGACCAATGCATCATCCGCGCTAGCAGACCATCGTGCGCAGGACTCTCCGCGGCCTGCGCGGCAGGGCCAGGAGTTGCAGATTCTGGTGCCGGTGCTGCTGCCATCGTGTGGTCACGTGTGCCAGGTCGTTTGCCGAAAAAAAATTGCTGCACGTCTTCAAGCTGTCGGGCGTTTGGTCCTGGGATAGGCCCGTTCTATCCGCCGGCCGTTAGCATCCAGGACCCGGCAGAGGCCCTGTCAGAGAGAGACCAGCGGGAAGGCTTGTACAGAAACTGGCCCACGGCTGTCAATGGCGGCAGGGCCGTGGGGAGCAAAGGGGGGTGCAGCCATGGGATGGCAAGGATTTGTCACCCGTGGGTGGCATCGGTTGGCGATCGAGAGCGTCCGGCTGAGGCTGACAGCATGGATAGCAAAAGTCGTTTGAATTCATTTCTCACGGAGCCACAGAGACACAGAGAAAGCAAGATTTTCTCTCCGTGCCTCTGTGTCTCCGTGAGCATAAAACCGAAATAGGATTACCCGTTGTGGTCCAAAACCCGCT
>CAMYJY010000226.1 GCA_947258835.1 uncultured Pirellulales bacterium | reverse complement strand
ACGTGTCTTGACGATTGGCTATCTCCGACAGGTCCTGCAGAACGACCAGCTGGTCTTCCGGCACCAGATTCTCGTCTTGGCACCGGACCACCATGTCGCGCATCAGCGACTGGAATTCTCTCTTGCCGGCGGATATCTGCCGCCGCACGATAACGAAAGTTGCACCGATGGCAACTGCGATAACCAACAACACCACGGCCAGTACCTTCGGCCACCGACGGGTCCGCTGCCTAGCCTCTACGGTTTCATTTTCCATCATTTTAACCTCCAAAGTCTTTTGTGCTACGGCGCCAATGGCCGCCACCCAGGAACAAGTCCATCTCATTCCTACTTTTCTAGATGCAGGCGAAAAGGAACCATGGATGATTTAAAAAAACCGTGCCGTTCGTAAAATTTATGTGCTCGTTGGTTCTGAGCATCGGCCAGCAAGGTCACTCGTTGACAGCCACGCTCTTTCGCAAATTCGATTGCGTAGTCAATGAGTTCGGACCCAATGCTCAACCCCCTGGACTCTGGAGAAACTACCATATCCTCCAACAGCGCTACTCGCGCCCCCAAGGCGGTTGAAATTGTATACAAGAGGTTAAGCATTCCTGCGATTTCATCCTCCTGGCGAGCAACCAGGATAGCGCCTACCTCGGGTTTGGAGATGATCTCGACTAAACCCTGGCTGTGTGCCTCGGGATTTGGGATGAATTCGGTTTCTTGTGCAAACAGTTCCTGTAGGAGCGCGCACAGTTTCGGAACATCTTGCAGTGTTGCAACAGTAATTTCCAAATCTAATGATCTCCAACTGAACACGAGGCCCCCATGAAGCCGGTAAACCCGAAAAACAGCCCCCGTTTCTGCACCGCGGCGGCTCACCAAGAAACCGGGTGGCAAGGCCAATGGAGTGAGCTTTTCCGGCCCCAACCGGCCGGCACGAGGCATCCTGCTTGCACTGTACGTAATAATTCAGTGGAGCGTGGCCGCGGCTGACTCCCCCCCAGAATAAGCATCGTCTGGCCCTAATCCTAGGTCGCCGCCTGCGAATAGTGTACTGGTGTCCCCCCGGGGTCTGGCTCATTTTTTCGGCGCGATCGACTGGATTAGCAACACCAGCACCGCCGCCGAAAAATGTGCCTGACCCCCTCGACTCCAAAATTCCCAGCAGCGTCCGCCAGCGAAAGGCCTTGCAAAATAGAATTTAATTTCTAAAATACAAGACATGCTCAAGCGAACGATTGAACCTTTGGTGACAGAGCGGCTGTTACGCTATCCGGCGGTGGCCTTGATAGGCCCGCGTCAATGTGGCAAGACGACACTGGCTCAGGCCCTGGGCGGTCACTACTTTGACTTGGAGCAAGAGCCGGATCGCCTGCGACTCGATCTGGCCTGGGATTCCCTCGCTGCGGGAAAGGACTTGGTGATCCTGGACGAGGCCCAATCGTGGCCGGATGTGTTCGCGCGCCTGCGTGGTACGATTGACCGCGACCGTAAGCGGATGGGGCGCTTTCTGCTGCTCGGCTCCGTGTCGCCGTCCCTGATGGTGCAGGTGTCCGAATCTCTCGCAGGCAGGTTGTCGCTCGTCGAGCTGACTCCCTTCCTGTTGACCGAACTGCAGACCAAAGCTGCGCAGCAGCGACGATGGCTCTGTGGTGGGTACCCGGATGGCGGTGTCCTGAGTGCCAAGCAGTACCCGCGCTGGCAGCTCGACTACGTGTCTCTGTTGGCGCAGCGAGACCTTCCGGCCTGGGGCCTGCCGTCCAAACCGCACACGACAGAGCGCCTGTTGCGGATGCTGGCCGCTTTGCATGGGTGTGAATGGAACGCCTCTCAGGTCGGCTCCAGCCTCGGCTTGTCTTACCACACGGTCAACAGCTACTTGGACTACCTGACGGGCGCTTTCCTCATCCGCAGGCTCTTACCCTACCAGACCAACATTAAGAAACGCTTAGTGAAAAGCCCCAAGATCTACTGGCGCGACAGCGGGGTTCTTCACGCCTTGCTCAACGTGTCCGATGACAAATCGCTGCTGTCCCAACCGTGGGTGGGGGCAAGCTGGGAGGGGTTTGTCATCGAACAGGCTATCGCCATGCTGTCCGCCCATGGCATTCCATGCGATGCGTATTATTTCCGCACAAGCGACCAACACGAACTGGACCTCGTTTTAGATTTCGGGCAAGAATTGTGGGCGATCGAAATCAAGTTGACGACGGAACCTGGAACCGCCCACATGCTGCAGCTGGACAAAACGGCCGACATGATTCAGGCCCGGCGGCGGTTTCTGGTCTCTCAGACCGCCCGGTCGACCGGAGACGGTCAGCGGGTTTCCTGCGGCTTGCCTGAATTTCTCCACCTTTTAGTCTGCAGTTTCTGAAAATCGGCTGGAGGCCGTTGTCCTCCAGGGTGCTTGGCGAGCTATGTTTCAGTTGAGGCCCTGTGCGCGAATTCCTGCCGGGCTCGCTAGGCAGTGCGGAAGCTGCAGGCCTCGTTGTGCCCTCACGCGGGATTCCTTCCTACCAAGATGTCGATGTGATAGGTATTGCGCAGGAACACCACTTCAGTGAATGGTTCGGCACCACCGGACTGGCAAATCGTTTCCTGAGCATCGGCATCGTTGGTTTGGTAATGAGCCTGGTGACAACCCTGATCGTGGCAACCATCACCAATCGCTTCGTGCGGGACAAGCCGCGGTTGGCGGACAAAAAAATTAAGCAGATTCTGTCTGCGGGCAAACCGCTGGACCGCGCAGCAGTCATGACGCTACTACAGCATCCAGCCGTCCTGGAATTGGTGGATCAACCGGGCTTTTTGGCGGAAGCCAGTCGGGTGCTCGAACAAACGGACGTATTCGAGTAGGGTTACCAAAATCCGTGGTTGTTGCCCCCGGCACTAACGGGCCGGAGGTCGGCGTGGGTCTTGGCCCAGGTCGATTTGTTTCCAGCCGCCCCGCAAGATGCCCTCCACCTGGATCTCCCCGGTGGCATGCACGTAGCGAATCTTCCGCGCGGCCGTCTCCGACGGCGGTGCCCCTACGTACTCCTGATGCGTGAGCGTGGCTGGTTGCTGCTGATTCCCCTCTAAAATAAACATCGTCTTGCCCTGGTCATACGTCGCCGCTTGCGAATACGTCGAAAAAATGCCCTGCTCTCCCACGCGGCCCTCAATCGTCACGTCTTCATAAGCGGTCAACTCCAACGGCCCCATCCCTGCCCCGCGTCCAGCAGAGAGCGGACTCACGGCCACTCCCAACCGGCCGGCGCTGACCCAGGTGGTGCCCGGCCCGGGTAAACCCCGCACCGTCTTGGCTAACTTTTGCTCCCACGAATCCACCGGCCCGTACACGGCTTCCACGTCCCCGAGCACCTCTACCTGACGGTGATTTAAATCGCCTCGAATCCCCCGCACAAAATCTACCCGTAAAAAATGCAGCCGCTGGCCTGCACGCGCCCCCGAATCACCCAACAACCCCGCCCCACCACGGGACAAATGCACCGACTCCAACCACCCCCCACCACGACCGGCAATCTGGCCCGTTTGTTGATTGACTCGTAGCGAGTCGTCAATCGTCATCGTCTGCACCGAAGTCAAACCGGTGGCATCCCGTTGGCTGAACTGCCCCCG
>CAMYJY010000225.1 GCA_947258835.1 uncultured Pirellulales bacterium | reverse complement strand
CAGGACGATTGCCAAGTCATGCATCCAATAACCCCCCAGCGTTTAGAGGGATACCAGGTGGATGTGAGATGTTAGATGTGAGATTTATGATGTGATCTTCCGCTTCGAGGTAGCACCTCACATCAAATATCTCACATCTCACATCTAACATCTCACACATCTCGTATGGCTTTTGCCGCTGCTATGCAGTCAAGGGTCCCCAGGCACCAAGCTAGCAGACTTCCAGGCTCTTGACACTGTGGGTGGCGCTCTTCTGAGCGGCCTTGAGACAACGCTGGGCCGCGGTCAGCAGATCTTGGGGCGGAAAATTCTTGGCCGGCAAAATCACGGACGCCACCCCGGCATGCAGGATGATATCCCGATCTTGTTCGCGGAAACAATCCAGGAGGGACTGCATTTTTTCGATCAACGTCTGTGTGTAGTAGACCGCCTGCTGCTTGTCAAAACCTGGCAAAATCAGCGAACGTCTCCCAGGGCCTACCGATCGCACAACCTTGTCTGCCACGTCGTCTCGATGGCACATGGCATCCAGCAATCGATCCACGCCGGATTGATCTTCCGTTGCAGACGTCGAGGTATCGCTCCGGCACCCCAACAAAACCACACTCACCGCCTGCCGCTTCGAGCGGCAGTCGCCGACCAAGAAAGTTAATCTTCGCAAAAAGCTCTCGGCCGAGTCCTCGCCGGCCAACGACTCGTCCTGGCCGACCGTGGCGACATCCTCCGGCGCTGACGAATCGACATCCACATGTTCCGGAGCAGGGGGTGCGGCTGCCTGCTGCAAAAAATCGTCCACGGCAGAACGGAGCGCGGCCGTATCCCCTAGCAGTTGCTCGGCCGAATCGGTGGCCGCGGGCAGACGGCTGAGCGGCTCCGCCACGCTTTCCGCCACCACACTGAGCTGCACATGAGCCGCCTGGATGACTTCGTCGTAGCTCTGTCCCGCAGGCAGCTGCAGTGCGAGAACATCCGCCAAGGCTTGGACTTGAGGCTGCAACACAGCCACCAACCCCAGCAGACGGTCGTGATCAAGCTGGCCATACAGCTCACCGGTCTCGACGAGGTCAGGTAGCACGTCGAGTCGATTGTGACCGACAAGTTCGGAGGTTAAATCGGCCAGATGCAAAATCCGCGACAAGGCAGCATGCGAACTCTTATCCTTCGCCAAGGTGCGCGCCAGGCGGGGCTCCGTGATGGCTTTGACCAGCTGTGCGGGCAGTCGCCAGTGTTCCAGGAGGGCTCCGGTGAGCTCTTGGTGGCTAAAACCGAGTGCTTCGAGTTCCAAATGCCGCAAATCCGCTTGCTGGTGGATCACCTGGGACAAGAACTCGGCATAGGGCAGTTGCAACTGCCCCAGCAACACCAGCACGCCAATATCCTGCAGCAATCCGGCCAAGAAGGCCTCATCACCCGAAATGCCAAAGATTTCTTCGCTGATTGCGCGGGCCGCAACCGCGCGGTTTAAGGTTGTCGTCCAGTACCAGTTGAGTTGCTCCGCGGCGACGTCCCGAAACAAGGCCTCGGGTAGGCTAAAACCCAAGACCAACAGTTTGAGTGGCTTGACTCCCAGCAAGGCCAAGGCTTGATTCAAATCGCTCACTTGGTGGCTCATCCCAAACAAGGAGCTATTCACCACCCGTAAGATTTTGAAGGTCAGCGCAGGATCCGTTTGAATGCACTCCTTGAGCGCCTGGGTGTCCACTTTGGGATTTGCGGTGAGCTGAATCACCTGGGCCGCAACGGCTGGCAACGTATAGAGCGTGTGAACTCGTTTTACCAACTGGTCGATCGCGGGCGCAGACGGGGCAGCGCGACTGGCGTCGTGGGTTTGGGTAGGCATGCCAAAATATAGCTCAACCACAACGACGAGGCTCAGCCGGCCTGGCAAAACCAGTCAGACGGCTCTGGTGCAGGTTGTCCAGGCGTGCCAACCGTACCGGTATTGCAGCCTCAGCAGGCTGATTGAACCAATTGCCCGCACATTCCATCGCCCAGAGCGCACCTCATGGTTGGGTATTCCGTAGGGCAACAGCTGGTGTTTCCGGCGAAGGACCCCGACTTGGTATCAAATTTTGGTTCATTTCGTCACTCTCCTACGTCCTCCCCACCGCTACCTCACGTCCTTCCCACCGCTACCCCACGTCCTTCCCACCGCTACCCCACGTCCTTCCCACCGCTACCCACGTCCTTCCCACCGCTACCCACTTCATTCCCGCGTAGGCGGGAATCTAGACGACCTGCTACTGGATTCCCGCCTGCGCGGGAATGACGATGGTGTAGACAACCTGGATTCCCGCCTGCGCGGGAATGACATGGACGACATGGGGTGGCAGGAAAAACACGCAGAATGGTCAATTTCAAGATCAGATTACTATCTCCGCAGCCTGGGATTCTCTATCCTTACCTGCGCGAAAACGCCATGCCAATTACAAACCACGAGGTGCGATTGTCGCCGGGCCCAGGTGTTTTTCGCTTGGGCAGAAGTGGTCATTTCCAGTAAAATATGTCTCTCCCCTGTGCACCGGAAAGCCCATGTTTCGCGTCCTGCCACTCTTGCTGCTCTGTATCGTTGCCCCAGTATCCCTGCGAGCTCAAGAGAACTTGGTAGAGCAGCAGATCGAACGCATCCGTCACATCGTGCTCAGCCGCAAAGACAGTCCGGCTGCCATCGCACAACTCGTCCAGCTGGCCCGCGAACTCCCCGCCTCTGCTGCCGCCAAGCTATACGCGGAAATTGCCGATGATTATTTGCGGACTGGCCAATACGATCAGGCCGGCGAACTACTCCGCCAATTGGTAGAGCAATACCCCAACCAACCAACCACGATCGCCGCGCTGACTACCTTGGCTCAACTCTACGCCAGTAGCGAGGTGGTCTGCAGCCAAGCGATCAATCCCCGGCAAAACCCGCCCGGCGACGACCTGGCCACCTATGCCCTGCACCTTGTAGCCGGCACCCCACGTGAGCAGCTCGCCGCAGCCCCCGCGCTCGGCTTTCAATGCGCGGTGGCCGCTCGCCGCAGCGGCCGTCTGTCAGCGGCGCAAAGTTTTTTAACGCCGCTCAAACACAACCCCCGCACGCAACCCTGGCACGAGCGGGCCCGCGCCGAAACTTGGCTGACGACACCGCGGGAGTTGCCCCCTCCGGTAACGACCCGTGGCTGCCTACCCATTACAGTCCGCCCCGTCCTGGATGGCCAACTTCAAGATGCCACTTGGCAATCGACAACCGCCCATACGCTTCCCAGCGGCCTGGTCAGTTACTACGCACATGACGAAGAATTTTTTTACTGGGCCCTGCGAGTCCCCCATCAACCGGGCCTCGAGTACTCCCCAGACGAACGTCCCCGCCAATACGATACCGAACTGGCCCCCTACGATCACGTCCAGCTCCAGCTGGTTCTGGATCGTGACTCTGCCACAAGCTTCTGCCTGGCGGTCAATTACCGCGGTCAAACCCACCACAGCTGCTGGAAAAGTCCCCACTGGAATCCACAATGGTTTGTCGCATCCGCCCAGGACGACGCGCACTGGAGCGTCGAGGCCGCCATTCCCTGGACCGCCTTGGGCGGTGCGCCGCCACTGCCCTCGGATGCCTGGGTGCTCGCCCTCCAGCACCGCTTGCCAAACCACAAAATCCCGCCCCCAGCATATGAACTCCTGCTGTT
>CAMYJY010000224.1 GCA_947258835.1 uncultured Pirellulales bacterium | reverse complement strand
ATTGCCCATTTTCCGGCCTGAAAGCAGCTTACGAAAACACGTGGTTGTGATCCACGTGAAAACCAAGGGGAGCCACGCAGTGCGACCCGCTGGCAGCACAACACATTTTCGAAATTTGCTGTAGAGGGCTGACCTAGCAGGTGAATTCGTCCTATAATCACAGCCGTACGATTTGCTGGGATTCGTGGGGGCGCCGGCCATGTCTATTCGGATGCTGATTGCTGACGATCATGCCGTTGTGCGAGCTGGTGTTCGCAGCTTGGTGGCTGAAACCGATATCGAAGTGCTGGCAGAGGCGACCAACGGCCAGGAAACACTGCAACTGGCTCTCCAGCTGCACCCGGATCTGGTACTGCTCGATGTCCGCATGCCGGGGCATGATGGCATTGCCTGCCTGGGGCGGCTGCGGGCCGAGCTACCCGCACTTCCTGTCTTGATGTTCAGTGCGTACGACAACCCCACCTACATCGCGCGGGCGGTGGCCTTGGGAGCTGCTGGATACCTGATAAAAACCTGCTCGGATGACGAGTTGTTGTCAGCCATCCGGCGCTCGGCAGCAGGCGAGTCCATTTGGACGCGTGAAGAACTACGCCGCGTGACGGGCGCGTTGTCCACGCCCCGCGGGGCCGTCGATCTTGAGGTGCCGCTGACCAAACGCGAAAACGAGGTGCTGAAGCAATTGGCGCTGGGTTTGAGCAACAAAGAAATTGCCCGGGTACTCTCCATCAGCTACGAAACAGTTAAGGAACACGTCCAGCACATTTTACGCAAAGTGGGAGTCGCCGACCGCACCCAGGCCGCCGTGTGGGCCGTGCGCAAAGGACTGGCTTAGCGCTTTGCAGCACCATGACCCAACGACTCTCACTGTTTACCAAAATAAAACACCTGCCTGGAAAGTTTGGGGATCGCATTGCACGACACGGTTTTGTGGACACCGCGCGCTGGATGGTGTCGTTATTCACCACCGAACTGCGAGAGCGGCGCTTGGGCATCCGCACGGCAACCTACGTCGAGCCGGGTGAACTTGGCTACGGCGAGGAATACCACGGCTACGAACCTATTGGTTACGAAAACTTTGACGCCATCATGCGTCATTTTCGCATCCATCCCGAGCAGGATGTCTTTCTCGACTACGGTTGTGGCAAGGGTAGGGCCTTGGTTTTGGCCGCCACCCACCCGTTTCGCCGGGTCATCGGTGTGGAGTATTCGGCAGAGCTTTGTCGGATCGCCAAGCAGCAACTCGACCGGGCGCGTCCCAAGCTCAAGTGCCACGATGTGGAGGTCGTGTGCGCGGACGCCTGCCACTACGAGGTTCCCCCAGACGTAACCACGGTCTTTTTCTGGAATTCGTTTACCGGTACGATCTTGGAACAGACCTTGGAAAAACTCCGCCAGTCCATCGCACGCACCCCGCGGCCGGTGCGGCTGTTCTACTTGATTCCCGAGGGAGAACCGGATCGGGTGCAGCAACTGAACTGGTTGCACGAGCGAACCGTCATTCCCACCCGCTTTTGGACGGGGGTCACGATCCTCAGTTATCGGTGCCAGCTCCCGTGAACGAAATAAAACAAGGGACACCCCGTGGAACCACAATATGTCGCTGGCACGATCGCCACCGTTTATGCGATCATCGAATTATTGGGTCTGGTGGCGGCGGGCAAGGCCATTCTAACCGCCCGCACGTCGCAAGGCGCCATTGCCTGGGCTGTCTCCCTGATCATGCTACCGTTCCTGGCCTTGCCGCTGTACCTGGTACTCGGTCGCCACAAATTCAACGGCCTGGTGAATGCCCGCCGCGAGCATGAACCGCGTCTACGGGAGGTTGGTCAGGAGCTACAGACCAAAATGCAGCCGTTTCTGGTAGACCTGGAATCTCAGTTTGGCAGCGCCCGTACGCTGTACGAGCTGGCGCGGCTGCCATTTTTGGGCGGGAATGAGACCCGTTTGCTCATCGACGGGCCGGCCGCCTTTGCGGCCATGTTCGCGGCCATCGAGCGAGCCCAAGCATACGTCTTGGCAGAGTTTTTTATTATTAAAGACGATCAGCTGGGAAACCAATTCCAGCAGCGACTCATCGGCGCTGCCCAGCGGGGGTGTCGCGTCTATTTGCTGTACGATGAGGTCGGCTCCCATACGCTGCCCGCTACCTACCTGCATGCGTTGACCCAGGCCGGGGTCCAAGTCTCCCCCATGAAGATGACCCAGGGGTTGGTGAACCGATTTCAAATCAACTTTCGCAACCACCGCAAAATCGTTGTGGTCGATGGTGAAACGGCGCTGATCGGCGGGCTGAACGTGGGCGATGAATATGTGCATCGCGCACCCAAACTGACCCCCTGGCGCGACACGCACCTGCAACTGGATGGCCCGGCCGTCATGGCGGCCCAGATTTCCTTTGCGGAAGACTGGCACTGGGCCACCGGCGAATTGCCCCAGGTCACCTGGACTCCGCGGTCTCCAGCAACGGGCGACAAAACGGTTTTCGTCCTGCCCAGCGGCCCCGACGATAAATACGAAACGTGTGGACTTTTCTTTACGCATCTCATCAACTCCGCGCGGAAACGGCTGTGGATTGCCAGCCCGTATTTTGTTCCCGACGAAGGCATCGTCTCCGCACTGCAGTTGGCGGCGATGCGAGGCGTGGACGTTAAAATCTTAATTCCTGGCCTGCCTGACAAGTGGGTCGTCAAGCGGGCGGCCATGGCCTACGTCGGGGAGGTCGCGAAGGCCGGTGTCCGGATGTACGAATACGGCGACGGGTTTCTGCATCAAAAAGTTTGCCTCATCGACGATGATGTGTCCATCATCGGCACTGCCAATTTTGACAATCGCTCCTTCCGACTGAATTTTGAAATCTCCGTGCTGACCATTGACCGAGATTTTAACCAGGAAGTCGAACAGATGTTGGTGCGTGATTTGGAAAAATCTCGCTGGCTCGATCCTCAGGAGCTGGCCCAGCGGGGATTTTTTTTCAAAGTCAGCAGCGGCGTGGCCCGCCTATTCGCACCGGTTTTGTAAGGCGATGCGGGAGCGCATTTCCTTCGACCTTGCTCTCCCTACCTGAAGGTCGATAATGGACCGCATGCCCACTTCCGACTTTGCTGATTTGCCCGCGCACTTTCGCCAGCTGCTCTCCGACTGCCGGGCACTTTATCGTACCAGCGGTCAGCTGGTCGCCAACGATTATCCAGAGCAGTTGCCTCAGAGACGGTCTCAGAACCCCACCGGAGGTGTCCAGCGGCCGGAAAATGTCGCAGCGGCAGACGACTGGGGGTCGTGCAGCAAATATTTTTTGCAGCTGATGGACGACTTGCATCGGGCCCTGCTGGTCAAGATTTTCGTCACCGTCTGCGAGGCGGACCGTCGCTGGAGTAAGAATGAACAGTTTCTGGGAGAGGTGCTGCTGTTCCACCTCTGGCGGAGGTGGCTGCAAGGCGAAGAACTGAAGCAAGCGCTGACCCACATGTCCACCAAAGCGCTTTCGCTGAAGTGGTATGCCTTGGTACGGCCCTTCGACCAAATTGCCGCCCTCCGCGATCGCGTCGGTGAACTGGAAACCATCGTCACACGGCTGGCGCATGTGATTGCTCGCGCGGATGGCCCCCTGCAACCCCGGGAAGCCGCCCATGTGAAACTCATTCAGGATGAACTGTACCGGCATCTCCGCGAAATCCCCATCGACCA
>CAMYJY010000223.1 GCA_947258835.1 uncultured Pirellulales bacterium | reverse complement strand
AAACGGGCTTGGATTTCCGCCAGATTTTCCTGCAAGCCGAGTTTTGCAACTTTGTCGATGCCGTAATGCGCCACCACGCCCTCGATGATCCTCTGGCGTTCCCAGGAGGTTCTCCAACTCGCCAGTAGATAGCCCAGCAGCAGTGCCAACGTCCATGCGAGGAGGAGGGTGAGAAACGAGAGTGAGGATCGATCGTTGGCAGACGGGGTGGGATCGGTGGCGCATTCGAGGTGCTGCTGGCCTTGGGAGAAGGTCGTCCACTCGGTTTTTGGGCTTTGCACGCTAGCCTGCGAAGTGCGAATTTCGTCGCCAATCCAATAATGTGGTAGGAGTTTGAGTTGGCCGTTTTGCCAGGCAAAAACACCCTCGAGTTCTCTGACGGGATCGACGACGTAGGCAATTTGCCCCGCACCGGAGAAAAAGTTCTCCTGGATGAAACAGTCTCGGTCGGAGAGAAAGATGCCAAAATCTGGATGGGAATGGTACCAGCCCAGAATGGAAGCATCCGCATGCTTGCTATCCATTTCGTGATTGATGTGCGACCAAGATTCGTGCGTAAAAGTCACCTCGGCGAATTTGCTGGTCGCGTTGTCGCAACGGATGAAATCGTAGGCTGCGGCGTAGGGGCCGTGCGCATCCCTTTTCCAGTGCCCGACAAGTACGCCGCAGATTTCTACAGAAGTGTCCGACTGCGCATGCTGTTGGATGCCTCGATGAACCGTGGGAGCGAGAAACAAACGGAAGCCGGTCTGGGAGCGAGCAGGAAATTCCTCCGCAGGCAGGTCCTGCTGGGCAAGATCTCGAATATCAACTCGGCTCATAACTTGTGCTCGCTAGAGAAAAGCGGTCCTAGGCAGTCTGCCTGATCCCCGGTGAACTCGTAATACCGTTCCTCCATGCCCGCGCGACCGGTGAGGATGTCCCAGTCGGGAATTCCTAAATCACCAAGTGTCATGTCCAAAAATCCAGCCGTGGAACTGCCGGCCGCGGAACGAATCGTGTGGTAGAGATCGGGAGTGCGGGCCGTGCCACAGTGTGGACATTGCGCCACCGCCTCGGATACCTTGCCTAACGAGGCCAGATGCCGTTGCTTTTTCTGGCAATGCGGGCAGGTAAGGGAAGCGAGCAGATCGTGATTGGTTTCAATGACTGCTTGGGGACCGAGGTCGGTCACAACACGGTCGAGGAAGTCTCCCACGCGTGTTTCAGAAACCTTCCCAGGCAAGGATTGGATGTCTTGGTAGGAATCGTGCGTGGGGCAATCTTGCAAGCGGGTGTAGCGGACCAAATAGCTTTGGTGGGTCAGACCTTCAAAAACAAAACCCTGCCCCGAGAGGGCCTGCATGCCATGCAGGATTTTTAAGGCTTCTTGCACCTGCATGCCGGCAATGATGGACGCCGTGGTGGGAGTTGTGGGGACTTTTCCCTGTTCCATTTCTGCTCGCGTCAGCAGAGCGCAACTCCGACGTGCGGCGAGCAGATCCCAATCGGTTGGACTCATCGTGCATTCGTAGCAAGGTCCGGTGCTGGGGTCAAAAACCCGCGCCACACCGTCGAGCCGCTCGATGGCACCATCAATCCAAGGTTTTCCGAGTTTGGCAGCCGCCTGATTGATCGCCACACGGGCCTCTCGATTATCGAGTCCGCCCAAGATGATGTCCGCCCAGCGATACACGCCCAGGCCCAGGTCGTAAACGATATTCCCCTGCCAAGACTGGACCCGTTGATCCGGGTAGATCGTGCGGGAGTATTCCGCTGCCACTTCTGCTTTGGCACGTCCACAGTCCGACTCACGAAAAAGAACGGAGCGGGATAAATTAGAATTCTCCACCCGATCCAAATCAGCGATCATGACGGAGCCGATTCCCACCAGTGCCAAGTTCTTAATGAGCTCGTTGCCCAAGGCTCCTGCGCCAAGCACAAGCACCTTGGCGTCGGCCAGACGCTGCTGGTCCCACCAGTCGATGCGCTCGAAGCGAGAGAATCTTCCCTCCTCCCCGGTGGCATCACTCAACCTGAGAACATCACTCACTGCCGACTCCAGGGGCTGCAGCCGCAGCATGCAGGAGCCACTTGGCCGTCCGCTCCCGACGGGCAGGGCCGCAGCCACCGTGAAGCGCTCGCGCGAGAGGGGCGCATCGGGATGCCTCCGCTACTGCGCGGCATCCAGGAAAGCGACGATGCACCGGCCGTAATTTCTGGCTGCAAACGCAGAATGTCGCCGTCCTCTACCGACGCGGAGGCGAGGGTGTCCGTATCCAGCAGCTGTTGGCCCGTTCCCTTGTGATGAAATTTATAACTCATCACCTGGCCGTCGGGGCTATGGCGAGGCAGGTTCATGCGGTCGATCAAAACGGCGATAAGTCGATTGACCTCGGCATCGTGCGGGACTTCCACAAGCTGACGCTTGTTCCCCGTGGCATCCCAAACCTCAATCTTGATCTCGTCCATGGCCTCCCAAGTGCCCCATGTGCGTTTTATAGCAAATTTCGAAAATGTATTGTGCTGCCTCGGGTCGCACTGCGTGGCTCCCCTTGGTTTTCACGTGGAGCACAACCACGCGTTTTCGTAAGCTGTTCTAGCAGAGCGCGTCCGCGCTCACCCGGTGGAAAGGAGAAAGTGCTATCTTATACGTAATTTGTGGCAAATGCTATGGCAGTTTGACGGAGACGGCAGTTTAGGTTAATAACTGCAGTTTCTGAAAAAATGGCCGGAGGCGGTTCTTTCAGAAGTCAATTCATAGATGGCGGCCTCCGGCCGCTATCTCAGTGTCGTTAATAACCCATCGAGAGAGCCACGATCATCCAAATATAGAGCAGCGAGCAGATGGTGCCCATCACAATTCCGAATAGCGCGCGGCCTTTGCCAGCCAGCTCAGGGTGTTTTTTTAACGTCGACCAGGCGTACACTCCACATCCGATTGCCAAGAGCCCGCAGCAGGGGAGTACCGAGAGCAGCCCCAAGTATCCAGCAGCGATGGCGGAAACAGGACGGTCGACGGGCAGCAGCAGACGATCTGTGGTGGAAGCTGCCCCCATTTTCGCTGCTTCAGCACGCAGTTCTTCATCCAGGTACTCTCGGCAATGCCGGCACTTCCGGGCGACGGATTTGATGGTCCCACCGCAGTAGGGACAGAGCTTGGTTTCCGGAGTCGTTTGCTGTTCCAAGTCCATGCTAGGCCCGTCCCAAAAAGTCGCCCGTGCGGGTGTCGACTTTGATCGTTTCGCCCTGCTTGAGATATTCGGGGACTTGAATCGAGAGGCCGGTTTCCAGCTCCGCCGGTTTGTTCCGCGACGTGGCAGAGTTGCCTTTGACCCCCGGGTCGCAGGCCACAATTTTAAGTTCCACGGTAATATCGCCCTGTGGAATGGCGTATTGGTTGTAGTCTTCCGCATCCAAGAAGTGCACGTGCTCGCCATCGGCATACATCAGTGTGACTGGCCGCCGCTGGAAGTCGGCCTCGTCCACCGCGTCGGTGCCCTTGCAGTGAAAGTCGGCCTTTTGTTTGGTTACCAAATTCCGGGCCCGAAATTTATACAGCGTGGCCCCGCCGCGGGCCGAAGGAGACTGGACACTCACGCTTTCCACGACGTGGGGTGCGTCGTTGTGGAGGACAATTCCTCCGGGCTTCAGTTCTTTGGCGAGCATGGGGGTATTAACGACTGCGAACAATGACGAACAGGGACTTCATTTTTCGTTGATTGATTCGTTGTTTCCGTTGTTTCGTCGTGGTTCAAAATTTTCTGTTACTCGCCAACAACTTTCGTGCCGAACAAGATTGGGGCAAGCCAGCAGTGGCACCCACGGGCCTGAGAATGTGAATTTCAAAACACGTTCTAACTCAGAATTTCACCCGCGGCGGGGTCGAATGTCAAACCATCGGTGAGTGTGGCCAAGGCGTCGACCACAGTGAGCAAGCAGGTCGGATCGAGCATGCCAAACGCCTCGTCCTCGTCGTCAAAGGCACCCGCCAACTCATCTCCCAGAGCACGCACGTCCACCGGGCTTTCCGCCGTGGTGGCTGGCAGGCGTTCGAAATGGGCCACATCCAGCCGGGCATCGGACAACATGATGGCCTGCAATTGATCGGCAGGGAGTTGCGTTTGCAGCTCTTTGGCCCACGTGAGGTTCTGCTCGATGACCGCTTCCCCCACCTCGTAGCTAATTTCAACCGCCGCGTGGTCTTCCTCGGATTCTACCAGCACGGATTGGAGCAGGCCCGCCTCATCAGCGGCTGGGTTTTCGATCAGGTAGCGGGGATTCGCCTGCGCTAGGGTCGTTGTTACCTGTTCCAACGTAGGACGCCTGCCTTGGGGAAACAAAATAAAATAGGTCTCCCTCCAGTGCAATTCGTCTGAATTATCGGCCATGACACGACTTTACTGTTAGTAACACAAGGCGGCAGAGCCTGGCTCGACCGGGGGGCCGCCAACCAAAGCGAGCTACCGCTCGGAAAGCGCTTGACCGCTCCCGTTGGTCGCTCAAGTTTGCGCAAGATTCAAAGATTTTTGCCGTTAGTAGTACAATATGCCAAAAAATACGGGTTCCCAGCACGACCAGCTACGCGCCCAGGTGTAGCTTAGCAGGGAACGGGAGGTGTTTCAAAGCGAACTCACCAGGAACTTTCATCCACGCTGTCCGGAGGATCCAATCCACCACCCTGCCAGCGTGTTATTTGTCTTTCTAGCTGATCCCGCTCGCTGCCATTGGCCCATACCGATTCATCTTGTTCCAGGCGTATTTCGTAGCACCCTTCGCGGGCGCAGTCCTCGTTCCCGCAAAAATGCGGAGTCGCTGCAATCCACATCACGCGATAAAGGGGCACCAGCTTGTCGTCAATCCGGCAGAAAATAGACATATTATTACTCAGAGTGAAAATAGGTAGACCTAGTGCTGGCCGGTTCGGGCCGGAAAAGCCCACACCATCCGCTTCTCAACCAGGTTTCTTGGTGAGCCGCCGCGGTACGGAAACGGGGGCTGTTTTCTCGGGCTTTACCGGCTTCGCTTTACCGGCTTCATGGAGGCCTCGTTTTCAGTTTGAGTTATTGGGCTCCGTTCTGGTGGTCGCCGCCGAGTTCTGCCGATCGTTGGGTGGCCGCCGCGACCGCGGCCCTGACGGCGGTGGCACCTTGCTGATGCTCCCAGGCCGCCAGGCCGGCCACCGTGGTACCCCCCGGGCTGGTCACCTGCGCGCGCAGCTCTGCGGGAGACTGCTGGGTGGCCAGCACCATCTCGGCAGCACCGCGTACCGTTTGGGTGGCCAAAAGTGCAGCCAGTTCGGCCGGCAAGCCCTGCGCCGTGCCCTCCACGGTGAGGGCCTCGATCACACTATAAACAAACGCCGGACCCGAGCCAGCCAGTCCCGTGACGGCATCCAATAAATGTTCTTCCACGGGAAAAGCAAGACCAACGCTCTCCAAGACCTGTTGGACCAGTCGTCCATCGTCGCGATGGGCCGCCGTTCCCAAACTAAAACAACTGGCCCCGAGGCCGACCAGGCAGGGCGTATTGGGCATCACCCGCACCAATCGGGTCTGGGGGGGGAGCGCACGGGCCATTTTTTGAAGGGGGATCCCGGCGGCGATGGAGATCAGCAGATGACGCTCGCTGACCGCGCCTGCGATCTCCGCCAGGACTGCTGGCATGACCTGCGGCTTGACCGCGAGGAGGACCACGTCAGCGGCTGCCAGCAAGTGCTCGTTTCCGTCCACGAGTTTTGCGTCCGGTACCTGCTGGAGGAAGGTTTGTCGGGCCTCGGCCGAGGGATCGGCGGCCAAGATTTGCGAGCCTGACACCAAACCCGACTGGACGCAGCCGCGGGCCAGGGCCGTGGCCATCCGCCCTCCGCCGAGGAAGCCCAAGTTCTGAGTCAAGCGAGCCAATAGTTTTTCCTTGCCACGATGGGCTTTTTGTTGGTGCTGGTTGTGTTCTGGTACGAGCCGCACGGCGTGGGCCTGGTCGTGCCCCACCCATTGGTGCTAGCAAGCATGCTGCTCTCCAAAAGACAGGACCACCAAGGCACGAAAGCAGGCAAAAAAATAGCATGCATCATGACGGAACGACGCCTGGGCGTAGTCCAACGTCGTTTCTTTGTTTCGTTGTGGTTCTTTACATTCGTTTACATTCCTGCTCCAAAAATCTCTCTGGACGAGTTTATGAAGTTTTGAAACACTCCGCGACTCATATTTTGTGAAATTTTACCGATAATGCTAAGGATGCTGACCGTTTTAACTCTCCTCTGCTTCTGCAAATTCTGCAAAAAAATGCGGGGCAGCATGACTTAAGCCAGGATTTTCCATATCCCCCAAACCCAATCCCAGTTGTGGGAGGCGAAAACGAGATGACTTCGCGTGCAAACATCGGCCAGCTGTTGGCATGTTGCTGGTTGCTAACCCAGGTTGCCGGCCTGCAGGCCCAGATTTTATCGAATGCGACTCAAGCCGCTCCAGCCGAGTCTGCGGCCCCGGGCAATGTTCAGCAGGCCCAAGCGGCCTTGACGGAGGACTCCGCGGCGACGGGTGTCCGGCAAGTGGTGTGGCCTAAAATTACTATGCCTCAAATGACGCTGCCCAAAATTAAGCTGCCCCAAGTCACGATGCCCAAGTGGACCATGCCAGATATGTCGAAGTTGTGGAATCCCGTGGCGGCCGGTTTCAAAAAAATATCGGCCGGTTCCAAGAAAGTCTGGGAAGGTTCCAAACAAATGTTTTCGTTTGGCAAAAAGGATGCCAAGTCGGCTCCAGCAGCACCAGTTAAGTCCGAACCCTCTCTGTTGCGACGCATGCTCGGTGAAGCCCCCGAGCCAGCCGGACCGCAAACCGTTGGCGAATGGATGTCCCAGCCCCGCCTCGACCCCTAGGGCGGGCGGCGGTGGCCGCCACTTATGCGAGCTGCCGCTCGGAAGGCACTTGCCCGCTCCCGATGGTCGCTACATTCCGTGTGAGTATGAACTAGGGAGGATGCTGTGTTCCCCCAATTTTCCAAAAAGGGGCGCCCCCTTCTGTCGAGCCCGAGCCGAGGTACCTTTGGTTGCGGCTACGCAGCGCTGGGCTCTCTGTTGAGCCTGTTTCAGAACTACACGGGAGGTGTCTAGTGGCCGGAAGGGATGGGCAGGCTGTTTGGAGGTGGGCCGTAAGCTGTGGCCTGGCCTTGCTGTGTTGCTGCGGTGGGTGTCAGGCCTGGCACAGTGCGACCAACTTGCCTGGCTTGCAAACCACGCGCGCCCAGCGGAAAATTTTGGCGCAGGTGCAGCATGATCCCTTTCCCTCACCCGAGGATGTGGGTATGCAAGGCTGCCAAAAGTAGCCTACAATTGCAGCATGAAGTCAGATTCTAATTTTCCTCAGCTCCCGGCGCTGGCAGAGCTGTTGCAGCATCCAGCGGTCGCCCAGGTCCTGGACCGGGTCAACCAATCCACGATTGCCCAGCGGGCAACCGGTTTTTTGGGGGAGTTGCAAGCCAGTTGGCGGGACAGGACCCCAGAGGGGTCCGGACTGTCTTTGGAGCAGATAGCCGAACGATTGGCTCGACGGCTGCTGGGCCCGCCGGTCTCCGCTCAGCCCACCATCAATGCGACAGGCATGCTCTGCGGGGCGACTTGGCACGTCCCCTGGGCCGAGAGTGCCGTGCAGGAAATGTTGCGGATGGCCGGCGAATTTGGGCCGGTGGAGGGACCTGCCGAGCAGGCGGCTACCTTGCTGACAGAACTTACCGGGGCCGAAGCCGCCTGCGTGCTGGGGCATTACTCCCAAGCCCTCCAGCTGGTGCAGCAGGATCCACAACTCAGCGCGGATAGCGAGCGCTATGCAGGAATCCTGGACCCCCAGCAATTTGATTTGCCGGGGGTCGACACCTTGGCCAACCGCTTGGAGTCAGGGGCTGAACTGGTGGTTTGTGATGGAGGGGGCCTGCTTGGTGGGCCGAGCTGCGGGATTGTGCTGGGGCGTCGTCAGGCAGTGGACCAAGTGCTGCAGCACCCCTGGGCGGCGACACTGCCTGCCGGACCTGTGACGTTGGTGGCCTTGGTGGCCACCTTGTCCGTTTATCAACAGCCCGCTCGGGTGATGCATCGGATACCGCTGTGGCAATTGCTTACGGCACCTATGGAAAA
>CAMYJY010000222.1 GCA_947258835.1 uncultured Pirellulales bacterium | reverse complement strand
TACCGCTCGGGAGACATCGGCCCGCTCCCGTTGGTCGCTACTGATGGCTTTGACTGCAGTGCAACAAGTTTCATCCCCTCCCCGCAAGGTGTCACAATCGTGGACCAAGAGAATCTTCCCTCCCTTGTAGACGCACTGCTGAGCGACACGCTGGAAACAAGCCTGCCGCTGTTCCGGTCCGAGCTTGTATTGTGCGGCACCATCGTACTGATGTTATTGGGCCGGATCGTGCGCGGGGGGCAGCACCTCCCTGCTTTCTGGCTAGCGCTGACCGGGAGTGTGCTCGCTTGGTGGCTGGCTTGGCCGGCGGGTGGAGCAGGCCGCCAGGAATTGTTCACTGGCATGCTGGTGCACGATTCCCTGACCTCGTATATGCGGCTGTTTCTGTTTTCGTTTCTCGTGTTGTTCGTGGTGCTGTCCCAACTGACAGGGATCGCGGATCGAGAAGACGGACAGGATTATTACACGCTGGTGCTGGGGGCCACGCTCGGCATGTGCCTGATGTCCTCCGCCAACCATATGCTGATCATTTTTCTGGGCATCGAAATGGCGAGCCTTCCCTCCTACGTGTTGGCGGGCATGATCAAAGGCCGCAGCCGGAGTAGTGAAGCAGCCCTCAAATATGCTGTGTACGGCGCCGCGGCGGCGGGTGTCATGCTCTACGGCATCAGTCTGCTGTGCGGTGTGCTGGGCACGGCCCATTTGCCTACCATGGCCCGCGAATTGGCGGCCTTGGATATTCCCGCCCAGCTGGCGGGAGGCCAAGACCAGGGGACCTTGATGGTGTTAACCCTCGGCGGCCTGATGCTGGGGGTGGGCTTGGCCTTCAAACTCTCGGCCGTACCATTTCACTTCTGGTGTCCCGACGTTTTTGAAGGAGCGTCCGCGGAGGTGGACGGGTTTCTCTCGGTGGCCTCCAAGGGAGCAGCCCTGGCCTTGCTGTTACGCGTCGGTTTGGGCCTGGGATATCAGGGGCCACCGGACCCACTGGCTGTCCGGCCCATGGCCGCCATGGCCACGACAACCACGGCCACGACAACCACGGCCACCATGCCGTTCGTATCGCCCACGACTTCCCAGCCTGGAACACAAAACTTGCTGTTGCCCCAGTCGGTCCCCCCCACGACCCCGGCGCCGCTGGCACCGGTCCGGCGATTCGCTGTCATTTTGATCGCCCTGGTCGCCATGGCCAGCTGCACCTTTGGCAACCTGGCCGCTTATGGACAAACGAACATCAAACGGATGCTGGCCTACTCCACCATTGCCCACGCGGGATACATGATGATGCCCGTGGCGGCCGCCCTGGCTGTCATCGATCGGAACTTGGGGCACGCGGAAACAGCGGTGTCGGCCTTGCTGCTGTATTTGGCAATCTATCTGCTCATGAACCTCGGTGCGTTTGCCATCGTGGCCTGTTTGCGAAACGCCCTGCACAGCGAAGAGATTGAAGACTATGCCGGCCTCATTCGCAGCTGTCCTGTCACGACGGTGATGATGACCGTGGTCCTGGTCAGCTTGATTGGTTTACCCCCCCTGGCAGGATTTTGGCCCAAGCTGCGGGTTTTGCAATCACTGTACGAGGCCGGCGGTTTCCTGATGATGTTCCTGCTGGTGGTCGCCGCGTTGAACACGGTGATCGGGCTGGTGTATTACCTGCGTGTGGCAAAAACCATGTGCATGGACCCTGCCCCCGACCCACGGGGCGCGGTGCGTCTCGGCTGGTTGCCCGTGACCTACATTTTACTGATTACGGTGCCGATCTTAGTTTTCGGCATCTTACCCGAGGAAGTTGCCCACTGGGCCAACCAGACCGCCCAACATTTGTTCCAGTGACCTACAAGCTAAATGATGGGCCCCGCAGGCTGGGCTCGCAAATAACACCCACGTCACACATCTCACATCTCACATCAATGAGTCCTCCCTCCGTTCCCCAACTGCTCAATCGATTGCTGGCGATTATTCATCGTTCGTTTCCGCAATTTTTACAGTTCTCGCGGCCCTACGTTCCCCCCGGCTGTGAAAATTTGGCCAAGACGCTGGCCGTGTTGGTTGCCGAGCAAAACGCCATCGCGGCACGGATCAGCCGCCTGATCATCGCGGAGCAGGCACTGCCCCGCTCCGGCGAGTTCCCGATGGAGTATACCGACATGCACGACTTAAGCCTTGACTTTTTGCTCCAGCGCGCGACGGACTATCAGCAGCAAGATATTCAGGCCATCGGTGCCCTCATCGAACAGTTGCCACATGCTCCTGCGGCAAAGTCGCTAGCGGAAGAAGCCCTCGGCATGGCCAAAGGGCATTTGGAATCGCTCCGCGAGCTCGTGGAACAACGGACTCCGACACCTTGAAAAAAAGTATGCTCTTCGACACCCACACGCATATTGATCAAGCAGAATTTGACGCGTGTCGTCCGGAAATCGTGCAACGGGCGCGAGCGGCCGGGGTGACGCAGCTCATCGCCGTCGGTTGCTCCGTGGCCGAAAGCGAAAAGTGCCTCGCCATTGCCCGGGAGTATACCGGGGTTTACGCCGCCGTGGGAATTCAACCCAACTACGTAGCGCAGGCCCAGGCCTCGGATTGGTCGCGGATTGAGCAGTTGGCGGGTGAACCTGGCGTCGTGGCGATTGGCGAGACCGGCCTGGACCGGTATTGGGATCACACACCCTTTCCGGACCAACAAGATTATTTTGAGCGCCACATCCAGCTGGCGGCCAAGCGGGAGCTACCGTTTATTGTCCATATGCGGGACTGCGAGGCGGAAATCTTGGAGATGCTCCGCGCGGCCCACCAGCAGTGCGGCAAGCTCCAAGGCGTGATGCACTCCTTTACAGGCGATGCGACGCTGGCAGCCGCCTGCGTCGAGTTGGACTTGCATATTAGCTTTGCAGGTATGCTCACCTTTAAAAACGCGGCGCCCCTCAGAGATTGCGCCCGCATCATCCCTCTAGACCGGCTACTGATCGAGACGGATAGTCCGTATCTCTCTCCGGTACCCGTCCGCGGCAAGCGCCCGAACGAACCGAGCTACTTACCACACACCGCCGCGTGTCTGGCCGAGCTCCGCGGCCTCTCTCTGGAGCAATTGGCCCAGCAGACAACGGCCAACGCGGAACGTTTGTTTGGACTTCAATAGCCGGTCGGTGCCTCGTCGGTGAACAGCAGGTTGTCGTTCAACTGCTGCCTGCGGGCTAGACTCTGACGTCGCCCGTGCGTTCCTCCCCGAGAGCCACTGAGAGGAGCACCTACGGCAGGAGTGGGACTGAGGTCGCCTTGCCACTCCCCAGCATACGTTGGGCAACCACAACTGGCTGGATAGCCACAACCCACTCGGTGCCCCCACAGCGCATTGCGAATGCGTTGCAGTAGTCGACACTGCCCGACCACAGGCGTGCCGCAACCCACCGCGGCTGGGACACCACAGGAGGCCTCGGCTAAGCCACAAGCTGGAGCTGGACAACTGCAGGAGGCCTCTGCCGGACATCCGCAACTCGCGCCGCCGAAAGCCGCGCCCGCGTAACCGCATCCCGCTTGGCGGAGGCAGCCGCAGCAGCCAACGCTTGCCACACAGGCAATCCCCAACATCAATAAAAAACTGTTTCGCGCTGCCATGGTACCTTTCCTCGCCTTGCCACACAGGCAATCCCCAATACCAATAAAAAACCGTTTCGCGCTGCCATGGTACCCTTCCTCGCTCCCGCGTGCTGATTGCCATTAAGCCACGTCACCCTCTCAAAGAGATCCGTAGCCCTGCTGGTCGTGATTTATCGGCGGAGAGGTTCGCATCAGGCCACAAAATCGTTAGAATCGACATAAATTCATAGTTTCGATGCTGTCAGCTAGCACTGGCGGCAGGGCCTGACCCCGACTTTACGGGGGGCCACGGGGTCTGGCTCATTTTTTCGGCGCGCCGAGCCCTGCTACCCACACCAGCACAGCCGCCGAAAAAATGTGCCTGACCCCTTGACCCCGCCTTGACCCTGGAAACACCATGGAAGCTACCGCCAAAAAGTTCTTTCAAAATATTCTCGAAACCCCCAGTCCCTCCGGCTACGAGCAGCCCGTGCAGGACTTGGTCCGCGACTATGTCAGCGGGTTTGCGGACGAGGTCCGCACCGATTTGCACGGCAACGTAATTGCCTGCTGCAATCCCGGAGCGCCGCTCCGGGTGATGTTTGCCGGGCATGCCGATCAAATTGGCCTGCTCGTGACACATATCGACGAGGAAGGTTATATCTACACCAACACCATTGGTGGCTGGGATCCCCAGCAACTCATCGGCCAGCGGATGACCATCTACACTTCCCAAGGCGCCGTCCCGGCAGTCATTGCCCGCAAACCCATCCACTTGCTTGACGAGGATGAGCGGAAACAGGTGGTCAAAGCCAAAGATTTGTGGCTGGACATCGGCGCCAAGTCCCAAGCCGAAGCGGCCGAGCTGGTACGGATTGGCGATCCGGTCACCCTGGCCCTGGGCTATCAAGAAATGCTCAATGACTTGGCGAACTCTCCCGGCATGGATGACAAAACGGGCCTGTGGGTGTGCCTGGAGGCCCTCCGCCGCGCGCAGCAGCAGGGGCTAGAGGTCGCCCTCTACGCCGTGGCCACGGTGCAAGAAGAAGTGGGCCTCCGCGGCGCCACCACCAGCGCCTATGGCGTCGATCCGCAGGTTGGCATCGCGGTTGACGTGACCCACGCCACCGACTGCCCCACCATCGAGAAGAACCAGGAAGGCGATATCCGCTTGGGAGGCGGGCCCGTAATTTATCGGGGCCCCAATATGAACCCGCAGGTCGTCGAGCGGCTGCGGGAGGCCAGTACCACGGCGGAAATTCCCTGCCAATGGGGCGCGATCGGCCGGGGCACGGGCACCGATGCCAATGCCATCCAGCTGTCACGGGCAGGCGTGGCGGCAGGCCTGGTGAGCGTCCCCAATCGCTACATGCACAGCGCGGTCGAAATGGTCTCCCTCAAAGACCTCGATGCCTGCGCGGATCTCTTGGCCAACTTTGCCACACACATCACAGCCGACGCCGATTTCACACCCAAGTAGGGATGTGAGATCTCAGATGTGAGATTTATGATGTGGGTGTTATTTGCAAGTTGCTGGCACTGCCGAGACGGCATCGTATTAAACATACATCAAATATCTCACATCTCACATCTAACATCTCACATCCCACCGTGGGTTGCGCAAATCTGCAGGTAGCTTTCGTAGCGGCGGACGTTGATATAGCCGTCTGCCACCGCATCTTTGACGGCACAGGGCTGCTCGTGCGTATGGGTGCAGTCGGGATACCGACAGTGGCTGACATAGGGACGCAGGTCACGAAAGAAACCGGCAACCTCGGCCGGAATCACATCCCACAACTCGAACTGCCGGATCCCCGGCGTATCCACGACAAAACCGCCCTGGGATAGCGGGATCAGCTCGGCGGTGGTGGTGCGTTTGCACCCGCTGCTGCAGGCCCGGTTCCATCGCATTCAAGAGGCTGGATTTGCCCACACCACTCTGCCCCGTCACCGCCGTTTGACGATCTTTCAGCAGCTGCCGTAAACGTTCTAAGCCACAACCGGTAAGCGCGGAAAGCAGCAGCACGCAATAGCCCAACTGACTGTAAACCCCCACCACGGGCTGCAGGCTGGCCGTATCGACCAGATCGACTTTGTTGATGCAGACAATAGGCTCGATCGACGCCTTCTCCGCTGTGATCAAATAACGATCCAGCAGATTGGGCTTCAATCGCGGCTGCGCCGCGGAGACCACGACCAACACCTGATCGACATTGGCGACCAACACCTGCTGCCGCTGGCGGCTGGTGCGGCACAGCACGCCATGCCTCGGTTCCACCCGTTCAATAATACCTTCGACCGCACCTTCGGGGCGCACCCAGACCATATCCCCCGCGGCCACCACATGCCGTTGATCCGTGGCCAGCGTCTTGAGCAATCTCCTCGTCGCGCAGCGCCGTGTGGTTCCGTCCGACGCCCGCACCAGACTTATCAGGCCTTGCACGCACAAGACGCGACCGAGATGACAGACCGAGGTATCCACCTGCGGCATGATCAGGGTGCCGCCAGCATCCTCCACCACCTCCGCCCCGGCCAGCGTTCGTTTGCGGGTTAGCTCTCCCTTGCCCGAGATATTCTGAGCCGTTTCCAGATCGTGGACGGCATCCTCAGCCGTCTCAAAAGCACGGGTGAAGTCATTCTGCCGTTGCCGCACATTGCGATTCTTTCGCAACCTGGCCAACTCACAGAGGTCGATCTGGCGAATTGACTTGTCCCGCACTGTCGTCCAACACATCGTAGCGGCGGAAACCGTTTTTCTCCCGCTGCGAAGCACGACCTTGAGGATAGCTACCGACCGGCTCCGAAGATTTGAGCCCGGCACGCGACAAGAGCGATTCGGTCATAATCTCAGCTGGCAAATCGTCCGCGGGTGGGGGGCCAATGGCCCCGAGATCCGCCGGAGAGTACTGCAACTCATAATTGTGCTTGGCCACCGACACCGTATCCCCTGGATCAATGCGCCGCTCCTGCACACGAATCCCGTTGACCTTCACACCGTTGCGACTTTGCATGTCGCGAACGTACCAGTAGCCACCGTTCACCACCAGCTGGCAGTGATGGGCCGAAACGTTGGCGAAACGCAACACAATGTCACAGCTCTCGCGTCGCCCAACCAACAACTGTTTTTTCAGTAGCGGAATCGGGTCACCACCACCCAAGGGGATGAGTTCACCATGCATAACGATTTACTCTTGCGAAAAACGAACCAAAGCTCAGAATAACTAGTCCGTATTTCACTCTAGGCAATTCCTGCCATGTCGTCAACCAATCCGGCCGTTTGCAGCCGCACCCAACCGGCCTGGAGGGCGGCGGGCCTCCGCTATTATTCCTACAATTACGCCCTCCGAGAGCGTTTTTCCAGCCGCGTCCAAAAAATAAGCCTGGATGCCGGATTCACCTGCCCCAATGTGGACGGCACGGTGGCCAAAGGTGGTTGCACCTTTTGCGATAACCGCAGTTTTAGTCCCAGCCGACGCTTGCCGCGGGCAAACATCCTGGGGCAAATCGAGCAGAGCATCGCCCGTCTGCGGTTGCGGTACAAGAACTGCAAGCACTACTTATCCTACTTTCAACCCGCAACCAACACCTACGCGCCGGTCGATGTCTTACGCCCACTGTACGAGCTGGCACTGTCCCATCCCCAAGTCGTCGGCCTGGCCATTGGCACACGTAGCGACTGCGTGCCCGAAGATGTCTTGGCACTGCTGGAGGAACTGGCCCAGCAGAACTATGTCTCGGTGGAATACGGCATGCAAACCATGCACAATCGCTCCCTGGACTGGATGAACCGGGGACATCACCACGATTCCTTCCTGGAGGCGGTGGAGCGGAGCCGCGGTCGAGGTTTTGAAATCAGCGCCCATGCCATCCTCGGACTTCCAGGTGAATCCCACGCGGACATGCTAGCAACGGCACGAGAATTGGCCCGCGTCAACATTGGAGCAGTCAAACTGCATAACTTGTACTGCGTCAAAAATACCAAGCTGGCCGAGCAAGTGGCCGCCGGCGAGGTCCAGTTGATCGAGCGTCAGGACTACGTCCAGACCGTTGTCGACTTCCTGGAGCTCCTCCCTCCCACCATGGTCGTCGAGCGGATTAGCGGCAACGCCCCGCCAGACTATTTTGTCGGCCCCAGCTGGTGCCTGGACAAACCAGCGGTCCAAGCCGCCATCGCGGCCGAGTTTGAGCGCCGCGACACCTGGCAAGGCAAGAAATATGTGAGATCTGAGATGTGATCATATCTCACATCTCCTACACGCTGGGACGCCCGCCGTTTACAATAGAATTTGGCCCTGGAGAGAACTGGGTGATCGCCGGTCCTCTGCTCATGAGGACGGGAGGAAAGTCCGGGCACCGCAGGACAAGGTGGTGGGTAACGCCCACCGGCCGCAAGGCTAGGGAAAGTGCCACAGAAAAGATACCGCCTCAGAAGAGCTTGCTCTTCCGGTAAGGGTGAAATGGTGCGGTAAGAGCGCACCAGCAGACGAGGTGACTTGTCTGGCTTGGTAAACCCCACCTGGTGCAAGGCCAAACAGAGAGCAGAGTTGGTCCGACTCGCTGAGACTCTCGGGTAGGCTGCTGGAGACGACGGGCAACCGTCGCCCTAGAGGAATGATCACCTCGCGCACCACCGCGCTGACAAAACCCGGCTTACAAGTTCTCTCCAGG
>CAMYJY010000221.1 GCA_947258835.1 uncultured Pirellulales bacterium | reverse complement strand
CCCACCCGGAAGCGACATTTTCATCCGTCCGGGTGACGCAGTCATGGTGGATCAAACTGAAAGTAAGGTCTCCATGAAGCCTCTTGTGATCACTGCCCTCGTAAATAATCAAGCGGGCCCACAATCTCATGAATTTAGCCGCCAATCGCTCCCTTTTTTCCTTCCTGAGATGGCGGCCTCCGGCCGCTATCTCAGGAAGTGCAGAATAGACCCCCTTACACCCGCTTCCGCTGCTTCAAGAGTTGGGCCAAGGTCTTCTTCCCGGTCAAGCCGCGATTACCTTTCTCCAAGGCTTGGTTCACCGCGGACCAGGTTAGCTGCTGGCCGCGGATCTTGCCGGAAGACATCTTGGGCCAGGCGCCCGTTCTCCGGTGGTGTGCGTCGGCCCAGCTCAAAATTTGCCGTTCGGTCAATGCCGGTTTATTAACTCGGGCATTCATTCGCTTCCAAACCTTGGCCGGGAGATAATCCCGGAAGATCTCCACATAAGAATCAAAGCCAATCATCAGGGCTTTGGCATAGGGCCGCAAATCCTCGCGGCGGATTTGCAGCCAATCCGAGGGCTGGCGATACCCGAGCTGTTTGCCCAGCCAATCCAGGAAGCGATGGCGGTTTTCGCGGTTTTCCCAAAAACCGGCCGGGACCCGAGAAAATTTCCATTCATGCCACTGACGCCGCGGATAATAATCCTTCACGATTGCCACGGGCGACTTATGAAAGAGAACCAGCAACCCGCGACCATGATTGTGGGCGAGATCTTCAAACGTGAGTGCATACCAATCCTCGGGAACCTTGTACTTGAGTCGCTTGCCCAACCATTGCATGTAACGACGGCGGTTGGCCCGTTTTTTCCAGAAATCTCCAGGCGTGACATCAAACAGCCATTCCTTAAAATCGTACCTGGGCCCAAAACGCATCACGGCCTGTGGAACGCTTAGTCTACGGCAGACTAAAAAAGCTTGGCCATAATTCTGGTTGAAGTCTTCATTGACCACATGGTACCAGTCCGAGGAACGCTGGAGGCCCAGTTCCTGGCCTAGCCATTTCATGTAACGGCGACAGTTGGCATCCTGTTGCCAAAAACCGTGCGGGGCGTGCGCAAACTTCCAATCCAGCCAGGGATGGTTGGGAAAGCATTCTTTGACTCCCGCAATGATGGAGCTGTTCCAGCAAATAAGCGCCAGGCCCGCGCCCTTGTTGTCCAGCAATGCCTGATGGGAAACGGTGTACCAATCCTCAACTTTTTTGAATCCTAATTTCTTGCCCAACCATTGCATGTAGCGGCGGCGGTTCTCGAATTGGTGCCAAAATCCAATGGGAGGACGATCGAACAGCCATGGTTTCCAATCGTATTCCGGGAACAGCGACATGAATAAATCACAGACTCCATCGTAGTAGTAGAAGAGCCTACCACCGCGATTCCGCTGGAAGTGCTTGCGATTCACTTGGTACCAGTCCTCGGGCTTCCGAATGTTCAAAATGCTCCCGAGCCATTGGATGTAGCGGTGATGGTTGGCGCGATCTTCCCAAAAATGTTTGGGGACACTGCGATTCAACCACTCATAGTAGCGCGGATCGGTGTAGCGCTCGGGATCATACCGAGGTTGTGTGAGACGTTTGGGACGTTGGCGTTTGGCACGGCGAGACATGTTTTGCTGCGTTTCTCAAGAAAGAAAAAGAGATCCTGTTTGGTTGTCATTGTAACATTCAGCACTTCCAAATTCCCGCCCGTTCCCGCCAGGGTCCGGGGCAATAAGCCGCCCGGGAACCGGCGCTTTTAGCAGCGAGCACTTTGCCCGCACTTGGCTTCATTGGCCAAATTTGTAACTACTGACATTTTATCGCTTTCTTTTATGAAAAAGTAGTAGCGCATCCCTGTAGATGGTGTGGAACCTCTTGTGACTGCGTCACATCGGTAGGCTATCGCCAACCGATGCCACCCTCGGATGGCAAATCCGTGCCTGCCCGTTCCTGCACCCGCAACAGCGCCGCACCTATTCCGCTCCGGCCGATGCGGCCCTGTCTGGAAGGGGCGCCAAGCGGTAGAAGACTAGGGCTTGCCACAGCGTGGACACCGCGCAGCCTGCCACCACGGCGTAGGCCACGCCGGCGATGCCAAACGGGAGCACCAGCAGGATGGACAGGATGGTGGTGGTGAGCAGTCCCGCCACCTTACCGCGGAATTCGCTGGCGGGGACTTCCAGCGTGCGGAGGCCGATGCTGATGACGCGGCTGAGGGCCCACAAGGGAGCGCCCGTAGCAATGATCCCGACGACGTGTCCATAGCCGCTAAACTGCGCGCTGTACACGAACGTGAGTACTCGTTCACCATAAAATAGCAAGATCACCCAGAGCAGCCCCATAGCACCAAAACTGGTGATGGCGGCTGATTGGATGACACGGCGTACGGCCAGATACCCCCCTGCGGTACGGGCGTGGGCGGACGTGGCCGCGACCAGGTTGGCGATGGCCAACAGCAAGGGATTCGAGAGCAAGACGATGTTTTCGCAGGCCGAAAATATGCCCGTGGCCGCCGTGCCTAGGGCCAGTACCAGGATCCAGGCAGGTACATAACCATGCAGGAGGTCCACGATTTGACCACTCCAGACCCAGCGACCGAATTTCCAGTGCCGGGCCCAGTCGGTTTTGACCCGGGACCACCGCGGCTGAAAGTGTTCGCGAAAATAGAACAGGCAAAAAACACTAGTGCAGGCACAGCCGAAGGCCAACGCCAAAAAACCACTCACAAACGAGAGCTTGTCTTGCCAGACGAACCAGGCCAGCCCGGTGATTTGCAATAGGCAAGTTACCGCGTCAAATACCAAGGCCTGGTACAGTTTTAAATGCGCGATGGCATAGCGCCGGCCAAACTCCCACAGCAGCAGGCAGGGCAGGGTGGCTGCCAGGGTAAGTGCTGCTGGCAGCAGCGATGTGGAGCCGTGGAGCGTGAGCAGCAAGCACGCGCCCAAGCTCAGCATCAAGGCCGCCGAGAGGGACAGGCACAGGCTATGCAGGAGCACGCTGCCCGCCAGTTTCCGCCTGGCGTCTGACTGCAGTCGAGTACAGAACACCGTATAGGGCGAGGTAATGAGCGATTCTTGGGCACAGGCGAAGAGCAAATAAGCGGCAAACGTCAGCGCGTAGACTCCCAGCTCTTCCTGACCACACATCCGGCCAATCAAAATGCTGGTCAAGAAACGCGTGCCACTGACCAGGGCTTGATCGGCAATGGCCAAGCACGTCCTCGAGGTTACGAAAGACCAAAGTTTTTGTACGCGACGGACCATGGCTCTAGTTTACAGTAGCCCCTGCCAAGATGCGCGCTTTTTATTGTTCCGGCGACGGGTCCGAAACCCTCGCCCTCAGGCGAAACCTTTATTGATGTCAGCGCGGCCAATGAACCACGACGAAACAACGCAACGACGAACAGAGACTTAATTTTTCGTTGATTGATTCGTTGTTTCCGTTGTTTCGTCGTGGTTCAAAATTTTCTGCTACGGTTGCCGGTTGTATTGATTATCTGGATTCTGTCGTGGCAAAGTGATTCTGGCAGGCCCCCGGGCTGGCCTCGCCGGCCACGACGAAAGTTTGACCGAATTGTGAAAATTAACGAGCTAAACTACAATGAAAGCAAGTTTTGTAAGTTGATTGCAAGAACTTGTATTTCACCGGCAAGCATGATTCCTGCAGCTGAAATATTGCAGCTCAATCTTTTCTAAATTGCACGAACCA
>CAMYJY010000220.1:3793-5717 GCA_947258835.1 uncultured Pirellulales bacterium | reverse complement strand
ACAGGACTTCCCGATAGCGGGCGCGTGCTTCCGGTCCGATGTCCACAACCATCAACTCGGCGGGGATCGCATTGTTGGCCACCACTTCCACCCGCCTGGGATTGTCGATTGCGTCGGCGACCACGACGTCGCTCGGCAGGACGAATTCGATGCCACGTTCGGCAGCGGCAGCAAGCACCACGGCTTGCTGACCGTTCATCCGCAGATACTGCACCAGCCGCTGGGCCGCGACCAAAAAGGTGGACCAGCCATGCACACTCAAACCACTGGCCTGATCCAACACCTCCGGCGCGCCGAAATTTGCCGCCAGTGTCGGCTGCGCAAGATAGCCGGCAACCAGCCGCGACGGCGTGGTGCCGGGGTCGGGTTCCGTAGTCCCGGCGTGTCGGAACAACTGGATCTGACCATACTGCGCAACCTCAGCTGCCTGGCGATTGACCAACAACAATTGGGGGGCACGCGTCCGCGGCCAAAACACAAAACGATGCTTGCCCGTTGCGCCCGGGGCCGCATTGGCATCGGCCGCTACAAAAAAACCGACCTCGGGCTGTTCCGCAATCACCCGCCCGGCAGCATCGGGCTCAATCACGCTGATGGTCAGGTGCTGGGCCTGGGCCAAGGGATATTCAATTTCGACCAAGTGCAGACGGCCGGGCTCACGGACGGGCAGGGTATAGGACTGCCAATAGGGTTCCGCCGGGTAGGCTTGCGCGGGCAACTCGACGAGCGCCCCCTGTTCCGCGGGGCGCACGGCCAGACGAATATTTCCCGAGGAGGTCGGCGTTCTGTCCAGGAGTCCGGGAACCCGTGTCCAACTCGGGAGTCGCTGCCACCAACCGGGATTGGCCGGATCGATCGTCAACACCGGCTCCCAGCGGTCCGCCCAGCGGGGCAGCTTGGCCTGAGGATCGATCACTACGAATTCCAACTCCCGCGTAGCCAAGACTTTGGCCTGCCGGCCGGGCACCAGACGGGTGGCCAAACTCTCCGGGCGACGGGCGGTCACGGTCAAACGGTAGGCTGCCTCGGCGGTCGGCGTGGGGATGTTCCACTCCAGCCGCAGGGACTCAGCTGTCGTTAAGAGACGTTGTTGCTGCCACAACGCTTTCTCATCCCCCGCGGCACGGAGGGTTAAATCAAGTTCTACCGACCCGGCCAACAACTCCTCTGCCAGATCCGGCTGCAGCTGCAAACGCCACACTTCGGCCGGGTCAAACACGTAGTGCGGGCGCTGCGAGACCACCCGCAACTTATCTCCTGGCGCCCGCTGCGCGGAAAAATAGCTCCCCAGTTCGTCCAGCGGCCTCCGCACCTGCTCTGCCACCACCTCTGCCACAGGCACCACCAACCGCATCGGTTCTGCTGCCGGGTCCGACTGCAGCGTCACCCGCAACAGAGCCGCCTCGTCCGCCTGCACGGTGACATCACACCCGTCAAAGACGCGACTTGCGCGCGGGGTCACGAGCAGCTGATGGCCATCAATCCGCACGGCCAGTGGGGCATCGGCTGCCATCCCCAAGGGCTGCAGATCGGTCAGCAGCGCGCCCTCAATAACGATCTGCCCCGCCCACCGCGCGTGCGCCGCGGTGCCACTGCCCCACGTCAGCCGCAAACGCACGGTTTGCTGCGCGGCATGCGCCGGAGCGAACACTGCCAGCCACAGCGCCAGTACAACACCGAGACCAGGCGGCACGAGGCGCACCGCGAACCGCAGGGCTTGCGCTGGCCAACTTAGCGGACTTCTGTCCATATTCCCATTAACTGGTGCAATAGCACCCCATGTGGTCCCTGGGCCACCAGCGGGGGCAGGAACGCACCGCACGGCAGTCATCCCGGGGTCTGGCTCATTTTTGCGGCGGGAACGACTGGATTCGCAAGTACAGCGCCACCGCCGCAAAAATGTGCCTGACCCCCTCGACCTGCT
>CAMYJY010000220.1:0-3771 GCA_947258835.1 uncultured Pirellulales bacterium | reverse complement strand
CTGACCCCCTCGACCTGCTCAGGGGACCGAGAAAGCTGGCGGATTCTAGAAACTGCCAGCACATCCCACCAGAGCATTTTTGGCGCCTGGGCCGCCGGGGGTGCATGCCACACTTTGCAGAAACCAGCACGCTAGCACCGGCAAGCAGCGCGGCGTAGTCACAACCAAAGAGATAGCAAGATATCTACGGAAATAATTTGAACCACGACGAAACGACGGAAACAACGCCCACCACGAATCAACGAACGAAAAATGCTACTATTCAGCCAAATGCAGCAGCCTGCTCAAAAGATCGGTCGTAAGTGCAACTGCCTCTTGAGGATACGTTTAATCCCTCGCGTAACTTAGAAGGGTCAGCTGGTAAAGGACGTAACGCATGATGGCAGTTGCTCTTACGACTTTTTTAGGAGTTAAAGACCTCTTGTGCTGCGCACACCGACATCGGCCGGCAGAGAGCTACTCCACGGCCAAGTCAACTCCGGTCGATGTCGGTGTCACCCTTACAATTCTCGTGCCGAACAGGATGGGGACAAGCCAGCAGTGGGACCCAATCAGCACACCCAAAAAATTTGGAAAAAGTTTTTGGACATTCGCGTGCGTGTTGCTATAATGCCCACCTGACCAATGGCAGAGGGGGTGCTGGTATGGTCTGGAAAAATCAAATCTACCTGAAAAGCCCGTCCGCGGTACGTGACTTAAGTGCGCATACCGCGGACGGGCTTTTTAGTGATGCGATGGGGATTTGATCTCACGCGACCCTCGGCACCATTTTGCGACCTCAATTCTCTCGTCACCAACAGAAAAGGAGAATCAACTGCAGAATGAAATAATGAAATCAAAATCAATTATGCCGACAGAAATACTGCGAATTGTTTCTCGGCGCTCCGTCTGTTGGGGTTGCCGATGAGTTCCATGCACAAGGTTATTTTACTTAAAGTGAAAACAGGTACGCCCAGTGCTGGCCGATTTAGGCCGGAAAAGCCCACTCCATCCGCGTCTCAACCAGGTTTCGTTGTGAGCCGCCGCGGTACGGAAACGGGGGCTGTTTTCTCGGGCTTTACCGGCTTCATGGAGGCCTCGTTTTCAGTTTGAGTTATTTCAGATGCTCGGTCGGGGGACACGTGCCTACCTGGGGCGCACCTTTTGCCGTGCGAAAGGTGAAAAGTCATGAGCGGAAAAAAAACAATTACGATGCTGGCAGCCTTTGTTTTGTTGGCCCTTCCCGCATGGGCGGATTGGGACCTCGGAGATGGACACAAGATGCACTTTCCGCAGCTCCCGGATCGAACCGCCAATGGGCTCGATGTACTTGCGGGACCGTTTACCAATACTGAAGTGACATACGAGAAGTTTCTTGCGGACGATTGGCAATGCTCTGCCAGTGGCCCCGTCACCGACATTCATTTTTGGGGATCCTACGCGTCGGATGTAATTCCCGCTAATATTCCTCCTGATCAAGCTTACTTCAGCTTGGTGATCTACGACAATATCCCAGAGGGAACGGGTGGCCAGGAATACAGTCGCCCGGGGGAGCCGTTGTGGGACCGCTACGTGCAACCATCGCAGGTCCGAATCGATGGCAACAGCGCCCAACAGCGTTTCTATGACCCCAACTCGGGGGGATTTATTGGTGAACCTCACCAAGAGGTTTGGCAGTTCAATTTCGATATTCCTCTCGACGACGCATTCCGGCAGGAGGAAGGCAAGATCTATTGGCTGGGCCTGCACCATACGTTTGATCTCGATGGCAGCGGTACGGTTGATGGCATAGATCGCGATCTATTGGTAGAGTCCCCGTTTGCGTTCGGTTGGAAAAGTTCTGATAGGAATCGCTACCCGGCTCCGTATACGGGAGGGCACTTCGAAGATGATGCCGTGTGGGTCGATGTCGACTCGCTGACAAGCGCAAGTCCACATATTGTCCCACCTGCCGGTACAGGCTGGCAAGAATTGAGGTATCCGCTGGGCAATGAGTACGAAGGCCAATCCATGGATCTGTCTTTTGTGATCACGACGATCCCTGAACCAACGAGCTTGGTCTTACTAGGCCTCGGCATCTTAGGGACTTTGTTGCAGATGCGCAAACTGACTTAGCAAATCCGGCCCTGCGGGACTCCTGGACGACTAACGGGAGGTCTTGACGCATTCATGGTCCACGGGCCGGCAGGGCAGGGGATCGGCAGATTGGGCTGCCGCGGTAAAACGTTGCAGCTCAGCCTGCAACCCCTCCACGACCTGCGGACAGCAGCTGGCTACGTCATTGGCTTCCCAGCGATCGTCCGGTTTGGCATAGAGCTCCGCACCCGCCGCTTGTCGCAGCAACCACGCGGGGGTGCGGATTGCCTGCTGTGGGCCGTGCGTGACAGCCAATTCCCTCTCCAAACCAGGCTGTCCGTCGAGCATGGGCAGCACGGATTGGCCATCCCCCAGAGGCGCAAATTTTTGGCCGAACCAGTCCAGCACCGTCGCCCCCACATCGGCCGGCTGGGCCAAGGCCGACTCTCGCTGCACGGGCTGCTGGTGGCCCAAGCGGTGCACGAGCCAGGGCACATGCAAGCGTTCGCTGTACGGTTGCACCGCATCGCACCCCAAGGCACCGTGCTCTCCCAGGGCAAACCCACGGGAACCCAGCAGCATCAGCAGGGTGTTGCTGGGCAAAAAACTATCCACCAAGGCATCATAGAAGGCCCCCCAACAACTGTCCAAGACAGCCACCTGGGCCGCATAGGCGACCTGATACGCCTGCAACTGGTCTTCATCCAGACCCTCCACCAGCTGCGGGGTGGCGATGACGTCTAGGGGCAGGAGATCTTCTGCTTCGAACAAAGCTGCGCGAGAGGCCTGCGGTGCATCCCAGGGCCCCATGAGACCTTGCACATGCAACCAGGTCATGGTCGGCTGGGAGCCGGCAGCTGTGAGCCATTCCTCGAGCCGCTCCACCGTATCACCGAGCAGGCTGGCCAGGGCCGTCTCCTCGATCGCCTCCGCAGCCCGCACGGCCCCCGGTGGGCGCGTCCACACCTGATCAAAGGGTAAATTCCGACTCTGCTGGGCCAGCCAGGAATCATCGGTGATCAAACATTGCCGCACACCCGCAGCCTGGAGGAGCTGGGGTAGCTGGGCAAAATCATCGTTGGCCAGGCGGAGCGCATGCCGCCCTTGCCAGGCACTGCGATAAAAGTGCGGCAGGTCCAAGGAATCGGCCCACAACCAATCAACTACCAGGGACTGGCTGGCCAACCGATCCAGTTGCGGCGTGGGAAAAATTGTATTGCCGTAGGTCCCCAGCGCAGCGGCCCGCAAACCATCGACGACCAGACAAATTGCATGACGCTGTTGCATACGCACCACCATACCGCAAGGCGAGCGAAAATCGCAGGGCCCCAGGCGGACTCAATAATATTTTGAAGTTTTGTTTAATTTCCTTGGCGTTTTCTTTTCCCGGTGGTATAATCCGCCGCGCTAATAACGGAGGAGAAAGCGGCGATGTGGGCTCAAAAAATTATCATGGCTTAACAACCCGCTGCCGGTTTGTGTTGCGGATTGGTCGCAGGCTGAGATTGGTTACACTCAATCACCGTTTGGCAACTGTATCAACTGCGTTGCGGATTGGTCGCGGGCTGAGATTGGTTACACTGGAGGCTGGTAGCTGTGACACATTTGTCCAGTTGCGGATTGGTCGCAGGCTGAGATTGGTTACACTACGGGTAGGAAATTCAACAGGTTTCATCGACACCGAGGTCTCGCCGTGAGCGAATCCGTCATCCGACT
>CAMYJY010000219.1 GCA_947258835.1 uncultured Pirellulales bacterium | reverse complement strand
GCCTACTCGAAAGATCGGTCGTAAGTGCAACTGCCCCTTGAGGATATGTTTCATCCTTAGAGTCACTTCGAAGGGCTAGCTGGCACAGGACGTAACGTATGATGGCAGTTGCTCTTACGACCTGCCTACTGCAGATGGCTGAAGTATTACACGAAAAATAAGTCCTTGCTCGTCGTCGCGTTCGCTGTGGTTCCTTTGCTGCCGCAGGAATGCCTGAGAAGAGAGTGAATTGCTGTGTAGCACACAGACGGTTGTCTAATATCTTGTGCCGAACAGAATTGGGGCCGTCCTGCACTACCGCACGGGAATCGCTTCGCTGCGCAACAGCACCACATCTTGGGGGTGGCAGCCAGCGGCGTGCTCATTGTTGGCATTCAGAAAGAGATGGTCCTGACGATCCCGGCACAACCGCAGCCGATGGTAGCGGATGCTGAGGTCTTGGTAGAGCACGTTTTGGCCGCAGCCACCGTGATTGGCACTCTGAAAACCGGCTACTGAAAAATCGGGCGCATCAGCCAGCAACGGTGACTGGCTGCAGCCTTGAAAGCTCACGTGACGGTAGGTGCCCTCGGCATCGCGATAGCCGGTACGGTAGGCAAAACTTCCCGCCATCTGCTGGCATAAGTGTTGCCGCTGGTCCGCGGTGGCGGCGACCAGTTGCTGGCGGGTGGGAATGCGTAGCACGACGCGGCCCGCAAACACCTCTGCGGCCAGCTGCGAGGCTGGGCACACGAGCAGCTCCGCCAATTCGGCGCGGGTCGCGCCCCCGCGATCGGCCAACTCCACCACGAACATGCCGGTATTTTCGCCCGCCTGTCCCCGGGGCAACTCTCCATTTCGTTGCTGGGCGTAGTGCACTACGGCGGTCCCCAGCGCACAAATTTTGGCCTGGCAGGCCAGCCGCCGGGCGGTCGCGCGACTTTCGCAGAGGGCTGGCACCAGCAGCATTGCCAACACCAATAGAATAGCTGCAGCCACCGTGAAATCGGCCAGCGACCAGCGACCCGCTGTGGCCACGGGATCCTGTGACTCGGTCAGCGTGCCTGGTTCTGCCGCCCCTCCTGCCGCTGGTGGGTGGATCGACTGCTGCACAAAGGAACAAGTCCGACGGGCCAAGTCCGACGGGGGCTCAGCGGCACTCTCCGGATCGGCCGACTCCAGACACTGCCGGAGCCGTTTTAGCTCCCGACGCCAGTGGGGGTCGGCAGCCAGCCGCGTTTCGATGCGTGCCCGCTGTTCTGGGCTCAGCTCACCTAGGAGATAGGCAAGCAGATCGTCTCTCACCTGACTATCCTCTCTGCCCTATGTACCACAAGCCTGCCACGGAACGTGACAGGCTTGGAAGTGGTGTTGGCAAAATCGGCTGGCGGGCCGCTCCGCCTGGTTAGGCCCGCCTGGTTAGGATCGTCCGGCCGTGTGCAGCTCACGCCAGGACTGGCCCAAGCGTTGGATGGCGGCATGCAGTCGACTTTTGACTGTACCCACCGGAACCGACATAAGCTTGGCTGCATCACGGTATTTCATCCCCTGGAAATAAACCAGCTTGACGGCGTTTTGCAAGGGCTCGGGTAAATTCCCCACCGCATCACGGACCCACAAGGCCCGCTCCTTGCCGGCGGCAGTCTCGTAAGGACCGGTCTCTCCGGTGGCGACAACCTCCAACAGACTGCCCACATCTTCACCGCGGGCCTGATGGGTTTGGTCCAAACTCAGTTGCCGGTGACGGCGATTGCGACGTTGGGCATCGATGGCCTGATTGGTGGCAATGGTGTAAATCCAAGGCCGCACCTTGCGACCCGCATCAAACAAGGCACATTTCAGATGGACTTGTAGGAATGTGGCCTGAAATACATCCTCAGCCAATGCGGCGTCACCGAGAAAACGTCGTAGGTAATGGTACAACTCGTGCTCGTAGCGCGAGACCAACTCCGCAAATACGGCCGCCTCTTCGTTGTGGCGGTATTCCAGGAGCAACTCCTCATCGCTACGCCCGGTGTGAACCACCTCAATTGCCGAGGCGTGGGATAGATTGCTGTTGTGGGTGGACTCTTCCTTGTGCTTTACTAAACTCATTACGAACTCCTCGCTGAGAGAGTTCGACGTTTCCAGGAGAAAATCCTTTCTCCCTACCGTCCAAATTGGAATCCGCTTCGCCTCGCAACATTACAGGTGCGCGTCCTTGGGTCGCGGAAGTGCCGGAAAGCCAGCGCCGTGCCTTTGTGTGGCACCGCAAAAACATCCTAGAGATCCCGGCCTGTCTGAAAAGTAGTACCTCGTTGCTGATTTTAGCAGTTTTTAGCGAGCAGACCAAATCTGCATCGTCGGTCGCCATGTGTCGCAAGTCTCGTGCCACAACCACCAGATGCGCTCTGATTGATATTGCAAGCATTACCACAACTATTGGCAGGAGAATCATTTACGTCGCAAGCCGCCAGCCGACGCCCGATTCCGCTGGGACCAAACGGAACCGCCATTCTTGCAAATTCTGCCAAAATGATGGCAGTCGCCCCCCCTTCATGAGGGGTTCCCGCATGCTCCATTTTGCTACAGGTGATCGATAGTGCGGCAGGGTCGGCGTTAGATCCGCAACACGCGATTGCCGCTTACCCGTTGGACCAGCCCCCGCGCCTCCAGCACACTGATTGTGGCCAGCACCCGCGGCACGGGCAATCCGCAGCTGGCGGTGATTTGGTCTAGGAGCGACCCCTCGACGTGAATCGCCTGCAGCACTTGGGTCTCGATGGCGTTCAATGCCAGCTCCACCGGCGCCCGGATACTGGAACCGTCGTCGTGCTGGACCGTATGGGCCAAGGGCCCAAGTTCCGCCAGGATATCGTCAAGCGTAGCCACCAACTTGGCGCCATCGCGGAGCAACCGATGCGGCCCGGTGGACTGACGGCTGTCGATCGGGCCCGGCACGGCAAAGACCTCGCGATTCTGTTCCCAGGCGAGCCGTGCCGTAATCAAGGCCCCCGAACGTGCGGCCGCCTCCACCACAACAGTCCCCAAGGTCATGCCACTGATGAGGCGATTGCGTTTGGGAAACATGCCGCCCACGGGCGGCATGGTGGGCGGCGCTTCACTGCACAAACAACCTTGCTGACTTATCTGACGGGCCAGTGCGGCATTTTCCGGCGGGTAGGGTTTGAGCACGCCACCGGCCAAAACGGCGATGGTACGGCCGCCAGCCGCCAGCGCCGCTTGATGCGCCGCGGTGTCGATACCACGGGCCATACCACTGACCACCGTGATCCCCGCCTGCGCCAAACTGGTGGCCAGGCGGGCTGCTTGCCGACAGCCATAATGCGTGGCGTGCCGGGTTCCTACAATCGCTACCGCCAATCGATCTGCGGGCAGGAAGCGGCCCAGGGCAAACAACACACCAGGTGGGTCAGGGATTTCTCGTAGCAACGGGGGATAGCCGTCGTCCGCGGGCAAGAACATGTCGATTTGGTGATCGCGTGCCAGCTGCAACTGCGCGTCCACATCCACTTCATCGCGTGCCGCACGAAGGGCCTGGACCAGTTTGGGCCCCAGGCCTGGCACGGCACCCAACTGTTCGGAGGTGGCGCAAAATATCTGGCCAGGCGTACCAAACTCCGCCAACAGCCGCTGCTGCAGCAGAGGCCCCACACCGGACGAAGAGGGAGCAGCGCCCGGCCGCGCCCAGCATGTTGCAGCTGGCTGAGTCTAGCACAAAGGCGGCCACATCGCCAACTACGGGGCGGGGGATATGTGAGATGTGTGATGTGAGATATTTGATGTGGGGTACGACCGCAGCCTACTGGAGCGCTGCCAACACGTCATCTACGCGGACGTCCCCGACGACCTCCACGTGGCCCAGCCGGTCGGGTAAGACAAAACGAAGTTGCCCTGCCGCCACTTTTTTGTCGCGATACATCAGATTTACCAGCTCTTCACCCGGGTAGTCGGGGAGCGTCAGGGGCAGCTGCCAGGCTTCCAACAGGGCCTGCTGCCGATCGACCAGGGCCTGGTCCATGCGGCCCAGACGGGCCGCCAGACGGGCCGCGCACATCATCCCCATCGCCACGGCCTCTCCATGCAACAGGGCACCGTAGTTACCCGCCGCCTCCAAGGCGTGGGCAAAGGTATGACCGTAATTTAACACGGCACGTAAACCGGTGGTCTCCCGCTCGTCCGCTGCCACTACATCCGCCTTCAGGCGGCAGCAACGCTCGACAACATAACGCAGCGCTGTCGGGTCTTGGGCCTGAATGGCATCGCGATGGTCTTCCAGATAGGCAAAAAAATCGGCGTCCAGAATCACACCGTACTTCACCACTTCGGCCAGGCCCGCGCGGTACTCGCGAGCCGGCAAGGTTTGCAACACGTCCACATCGATCAATACGCCCTGGGGCTGCCAAAAGGCGCCGACCATGTTTTTCGCACCGGGCAAATTGATACCGACCTTACCACCGACGGAGCTGTCAACCTGCGCCAAGAGGGTGGTGGGTACCTGAAAAAATTCCAGCCCGCGAGCAAACGTAGCAGCCACAAAACCGGCTAGGTCGCCCACCACTCCGCCCCCCACCGCGAGCACCAACGATTGGCGATCGGTCCCTTCAGCCAGCATCGTCTCCCATAGTTCGGTGGCCACCTCGATGGCCTTGCTCTGCTCGCCGGCCTCCACCACCAGCACCTGGACTTCCCACTGCTGCTCGGCCAACTCATCCCCTAACTGATCGGCGTACAACCCATCCACGGTGGTATCGGTCACCAGCACGGCGTGGCCGGAACTGCTGCGGTGCCTTAGAAAAGCAGATAAACCTGAAAGGTTCCCGCTGCCAATCTGAATATCATAACTGCGTTCCGCTAAAGCGACGCGCACCGTACTAGTCTGCTCAGCCACGTGGGGTACTCCATACCAAGGGAAAGGCAACAGGGCGGCAGAGCCTGCCCTCGGCTTGAACGGGGGGCCGCCTGTCGGGATCATCCCAGGGTGAGCCTTCTCAAGCGACTTTAGTTCAGATCAATTTACTTCTGAAAGAACGGCCTCCGGCCGTTTTTTCAGAAACTGCAGTATCAAATACTACGGGGAGGTAATCCGCTGCAGGTCCTCCGCAGTCACCACAATCCGGCGACAAAAACCCGTGTGGGTACGGATGTACTCCAGCTCCGCCGCCTCCTGGGGTTGTTGATGTAACAGAACCGCTAGCTCCGCGCGGCGACGCGGCTCCAGGTCGGTGTCCGCGGGCCACTCGGTGGCGGTTTCCATCACCAAGGCCTCGCCATCACGACGAATCGCTTCGCGGGCAGGGGCGATTTCGTTTACG
>CAMYJY010000218.1 GCA_947258835.1 uncultured Pirellulales bacterium | reverse complement strand
AAGCGGGTACCCAGTATCCACTGCTGGACAAGCCAGCAGTGGCACCCCAGGGCTGGATTTGTCAAAATGCTGTCGTGAAATTTTCAGGATGCATCGAGTGAGCAAAAGACTTCAGTCCGTCGCTCACGAAACTTAAATCCTACCGGCTTCAGCCGGTAGATGTTTATTTGGGGGAGGGCTGGTAGCCGCAGTCCGACGGTATCGCGGTCCACCCGCACCCCGTGGCTGGGGTCGAGACCAATTGTGTCTGGTCGGGGTATTTGCTAGGATAGCCGGATTCCACTCGCTGGCCTGCTGAGGGTGCGACTTTTGGTGAGTCGCCGGGCTGCGGGGCTTCCACTTTTCCAGGGATTCAGGGCTGTCAGGCCCGATGCATCCCAGATGGTTTTGGTTTTTTCATGGTCAACCGCAATCTTATACGTGAATTTGATGTTTCTGAAGACGATTGGAATGCTGCTGTAGGCGAACTTGCCCCGGACGACACCGGTTGGTTGGATACTGCCTACGTCGATGTCAATCAAATTGTTGAAGGAAAAATTATTCGCGTGGACGATGAGTTTGCCCTCATCGATGTCGGCTACAAGAGTGAAGGAACCGTTCCCATCAACGAATGGGAGGAAGAGGAAGCTCCACCGGAAGTGGGGCAGACGATTCGGGTGTTGGTGGAGGATGTGGAGGACGCCCAGGGGCATCATGATGACCAGGGCATGATCGTGCTCAGCAAACGCAAGGCTGAGAAGATCGAAAAGTGGATGAAGGTCATGGAGAGCGTCCACGAGCAAGATGTGGTCTCGGGCGAGGTCACCCGCAAGATCAAGGGTGGTTTGCTGGTGGATATTGGCGTCAACGTCTTCTTGCCGGCCAGTCAGGTCGATATTCGCCGCCCCCACGACATTGGCGAGTACATTGGTAAAACCATTGAATGCATGGTGCTCAAGATCGACGAGGCCCGGCGGAATATTGTCGTCAGTCGCCGCAGCTTAATCGAAGCCCAGCGGAGCGAGAAGAAATCAGAACTGCTGAAGGAGTTGGAGATTGGTCAGTCGCGGCAGGGCGTGGTCAAAAACATTGCGGACTTTGGAGCCTTCGTGGACCTGGGCGGCATCGATGGCCTCCTGCACATCACGGACATGAGCTGGGGCCGCATCAACCACCCCTCGGAGATGGTCAAAATCGACGACGAGCTCGATGTGATGATCTTGAATATCGACTATGAAAAAGAAAAGATCGCCCTCGGCCTGAAGCAGAAGAGTGCCAGCCCGTGGGAAAACGTGGCCAACAAGTATCCCGTCAATTCGACCATCAAGGGGACGGTGGTCAACGTGATGAGCTACGGTGCCTTCGTGAAATTGGAGGACGGCGTGGAGGGTTTGGTGCACATCAGCGAAATGTCCTGGACCAAACGCATTAGCCATCCTAGCGAGCTCGTGCAAATTGACGACGAGATTGAGGTGGTTGTGCTGCGGATTGACGAACAGAAGCAGGAAATCTCGCTGGGCATGAAGCAGACCCAGGACAATCCGTGGGAAAATGTCGCCGACAAGTACCCCGAGGGGGCCCTGGTCAAAGGCCGGGTCCGCAATCTCACCAACTATGGTGCCTTTATCGAAATTGAAGAAGGCATCGACGGCCTGCTGCACGTGAGTGACATGTCCTGGACGCGGAAGATCAGCCATCCGAGCGAGATGGTAGAAAAGGGACAGGAGATTGAATGCAAGGTGCTGTCGGTCGACCAACAGCGCCGGCGCATCGCCCTGGGGCTGAAGCAAATGGACGAAGACCCCTGGGCCACGGACATTCCCAGCCGCTACCAACAGGGACAGCTGGTGCAAGGCCAGGTCACCAAGATCACCAATTTTGGCGTCTTTGTGGGATTGGAAGACGGCCTGGAAGGATTGCTGCATATCTCGGAGCTCTCCGAGAACAAGGTGGAGAACCCGCAGGACGTGGTCAACGTGGGCGATGAGTTGGAAGTCAAGATTTTGCGGGTGGATTCGGAAGAACGCAAAATCGGTTTGTCGCGGAAACGTGTGGAATGGGCCGCGGAAGACGAGGCGGCTGCTGAAGCAGCGGAGGCGGAGAATGCCGCGACCCGAGATGCTGTCAGCGATTTGAAGGGGGGCATTGGTTCCGATTCCGGCCCACTGTTCAAGGCCTCCGCGGAAGCGGTGGCAGATTCCACCGCTACTGGGCCCACCGCTACTGGGTCCACCGCTGAGGGAGCATCTCCAGCTGCGGAGCCTGAGACGGACCCCGCCAAGCAGGCCGGAGAAGCGTCAGAGGCGGCACCAGCGGAAAATTAACGCGCGTTTCTGCAGCCCGAGGGCTTTAGCCGTTTCCTGACCGGTCCTGGAAGAATCCCCGCGACCACGGGTCACGACCCGTGGCGCCCTTCTTTTTGTTACGGTCCGAACGTCGCGCACATTCGTGCCACGGCATCCCATTTTGCCTACGTTGTAGGCCTGCGTGCGCGTGCGTCGATACTTCTGGTACGGTTGCTGACGATCCCCGCTGAATTGGCCAGGTGTTGTAGCTCAAGCCAAATGATTGCGTACCTGGATTCCTAGCCCCTCCCCTAGGCTTCCCGGCGTCACCCTGAATCCCCCCCCCTCCCACGACCATCCCCGGTGCTGCTCACAATGGCCACGATAACTTCTACTCCGACGAAACGAAAAACGGGCTCCGCGGTGCAAACCCCGCTGGAAACCTATCTCCGCGAGATTAACGAAACGGCCCTCCTCTCGGCCACCGACGAAAAGGAGCTAGCGGCCCGGATTGGTGATGGAGATACCGCGGCCCGCGATCGGATGGTGCGGGCCAATCTGCGCCTGGTGGTGAACATCGCGCGGGGGTATTCGGGCAAGGGATTGAGCCTGCAAGACCTGATTGAAGAGGGGAACCTCGGGCTCCTCCGTGCGGTCGAAGGTTTTGATCCGGGTATGGGGACGCGCTTTAGTACCTATGCCAGCTACTGGATCAAGCAGTCGATTAAGCGGGCTTTGATCAATACGGGCAAAACCATTCGCATTCCGGCCTACATGGTCGAACTGCTTTCCAAATGGCGGCGGGCCACGGTGCGTTTGACCGAAGAATTGGATCGGACCCCCACTCCCGAAGAGGTGGCTCGCGTCTTGGGTCTGCCCAAGAAAAAATTGCCCATCATCAAGAAGGCCATCAAGATCTACAACGCATCGCCCCAAACCGACCAAACCGAGGCCGGTTGGACGCTGAGCGACATGGTGATGGACGAGCGTCAGCAAAGTCCCGACGATGCCTTGGTGGAGAGCGACTGTTTGCGGCACGTGATGGGCATGCTGGACACGATGGATGAGCGGGAGGCGACGGTGCTCAAAATGCGTTTCGGCCTCCAGAATCATGAACCGCGCACCCTCAAGGAAATCGGGGAGCAACTGGGGCTGACGCGGGAACGGGTGCGGCAGATTGAAACCGAAGCCTTGGGGAAAATGGCGGAGAGCATGGCCGACCCCCGCGAGCCTCGCCACGGCTGACGAATTCCCAAAATATGTTTGACCTGGGGGGTACTGGCTGTCTTCGTCCTGCCAGGTCCGCTGTCTATGTTGCCCACCGTGGAAATCTCTGCTGCCAGCGTGCATGCCAGCGACCAACGAGAGCGGGCCAATGTTTTCCGAGCGGTAGCTTGCTGTGGCTGGCGGCCTTCCGCTGCGGCCGGGCCCCCCGTTCAGGCCGGGGGCAGGTTCTGCCGCCCCGTGATCTGCCGCATGGTCGCTGTGGGGCTGCTCGTCGCCAGCTGCTGGGCTGGAATTTCGTCTTGCGCGCAGGCACACCCGGCCGTCTACCAGCGCCAACGCCAGGCAGCGGTCGGGGGTTGGGCCGGGGCGCGCCCGCCTGTCTTCTTCGGTGGCGGAGGATTTTATGTTCCCTTGGCCTATGGCTTTCCCCCAGTCCAGGGGAGTTGGTACCAGCGGCCCTACCCGTACCACCTCGACTACCATCGTCTGGGAAGTCCGCAGCGTCTGAACAGTTGGCATGGCCCAGGAGCTCAGTACGGTCCAGAAAGTCAGCACTGCCCGCCGCCAACCCCGGACCCAGCCGCTCCGGATGGCCCCGGCCCAGCCGCAGGTGAAAATCGTTAGGCTATCTGGAAAAGCCCATGCTGAAGCTGAAGACTTCGGTGTCGTCGAAATCGGCGTGATTGGCCGCCCAGGCGAAGTCCAGGGCAATGGGGGCAGGGCCCATGGCGGGGACCGTGACGCGGAGCCCGGCACCGGGGGCCACGCGGAAGTCGCGAATCTTCACGTCGCGCTCGACGGTACCGAAATCGCAAAATACGACACCGTGCAACATTTCGTCGGCCGTAATGGGGAACAGATACTGCACCGAATTGAGCCACTGAAACTCACCACCGACCTCCGCACCTGTCGCCATATCAATCGGCGATGCGCCGCGAAAATCAAAGCCACGCAAACTAGAAAAGCCGCCCGCAAAGAAGTGCTCGTAGACCGGGGCATCGTCGCCCAGCCAACCCACGTTGGTGGAGGCACTGAGGACATGCCGTCCGGAGTGGTCGGGTCGTTCTCTCAGCAGAAAATAGCGGCGATAGTCGAGCATCACCCGGGGATAGTCAAAGGTGCCGGTGACGTACTCGCCGGAACCCTCGAAGTAATGCCCTTGCGTGGGCAAAAATGAGCTGTCGCGGGTGTCGTTGACTAGCGTCAGCTTGAAACCGTGGAGGGCGTTGCTGCCCAACACCTCATTAATCTCCGGCACAGTCGTTGTGCTGGGGTTCAGCACGTTCACCCGCTCTCCCCGATAGGCCAAGTTGGCCGAGAGGTCTCGCTCGACCCATTGCCAACCAATGGCCACCCGCCCCCCCAGGCGTTCCTCGTCCCAATTACGAAAGCGACGATCAAAATACGATCCGCTCAGTCCCAGGCTAATCGGGCTATCCAACAAGTACGGCTCCTGAAAACTGGCCAAGTAGCGATTGACCTCGCTACCCGGGGAGGCATCCAGGCGAAAACGCTGGCCGGCACCGCGAAAGGCGGTCCCATTGCGCACGTCTTCGAAGCTACGGGGAAAACGTCGCCAGTCAAAATTTCTCTCATCCAGCACAATATTACCGATTACACCCGCGTCGGAGTTGACGCCCACGCCCAGCATGAAGCGGCCCGTTTGCGTTTCCTGGCCCTGGAAGATGATATCCACGGCTTGTTCGGGGTAGGGTTGCCCTGGTAGGCCAAAATTTCCACCGGGAAAAAGTTGATATCCGGGGAATGAATTGCCAGAAAAGCCCTGCGTGGGGCCTCCTGCGGAGGCGGCGGGCGGTGGGATGGATTCGCTGTACTGCACCTGCTGGATGGGCGAACCCTGGTTTGTCGATGCGCCCGCTGGCTTGCCGACGGGGCCCGTGGCTCCGACAGCGCGTCCGCCATATGTGGGGGGTACGTCCGGCTGAGGCAGATTGGCATAGGGGCCTGGTGTCACCGGTTGGGGGCCCTGGAGGGGGCCAGTTGTCTGCCGGGCGGGGACCTGACTGGCCCACCAGGGAGAGGGCGCCGGTGCGGGGCTCTGGCCGCGAATGACCATCCGCGGTTTTGAAGTCGGGCCGTCCGGTGCCGTCGGGCTATCCTGACCCGGCGGCAACACTGCAGGGCCTCCGGCCGGCGGAGGACTTTGGCCGCGGATGTTCTGTCTGCCCGGCCCGCCAGGCGCTGAGCCGAATTCGAGCAGATTGTCGGTAGCGATCCGGTAATCGATTTTCGGCCGGATGCCCCGGGCTGGGTCCGTATGAAAAAGTCCACTGGCAGCCAAACGACGTTCACTGGCCTGGACCTCACGGATGTCAAAAATATCGCCCGGCCGCAGCGACATGCGGTTGATGGCCGTTTGGACGCGGGTATGCGGATTGTCTCCGCCAATTTCTACTAGAATGCGACCGACTCGAAAACGCTCACCTTCATTGATGTGATAGATCAGATCCACATCGCCAGGCGCTTCCAAAAACACGGTTTCTGGACGTACGTCGGCAAAGACATAGCCGTGGCTGCCATAGAGCTCTTTGATCCAGCGGGCATCGACTTGGACCTTGGTTTGTTCAAAGGGTTCGCCGGCATTTAATTTGGCGGCCTCTTCCAGTGCGGTGGGTTCAAACTTGGTATTGCCCAGGTACCGCACATTGCGAATCTGATAGCGCGGGCCCTCGTGAATGACAAACGTCAAATAAACCCAGTTTCTCTGGTCGTTGGTTTCCAATTTACGACTGACGCGGGCCTGGAAGTAGCCGAATGAGCGGTAATAGGCCGTCAGCTGATCCACATCTTTGTCGATCTGTTCCCGATTGAGAAAACCCTTAAAGTACAACAATTTGGGTGGTTTGGACTGAATCAGTGTGGCCAGCCGGGAATCGCTGACAAACTCGTTTCCCACAAAGTCCACGTCCCATATTTTTTGCAGTTGGCCCTCATTGATCAAATAGGCAATGCCTTGGTCGGTGGCTTGATCACCCTCCAGAATAGAAACCTGGACCTTGTTAAAACCCCGGCTGGCATAGTGTTCGACAATTTTTCGCCGGCCCTCCGCGACGGCATACGGATCGACCACGCCGCCCACTTTGAGGTTGGTTTGCTTGCCCAAGTTTTTGTCACTGAGCTTTTCATTGCCCAGATAGGTGACGTAGCGGATGGTGGGGCGTTCCACCACCTGGAAAATGACAATCCGCCCTTGAGGCGTCGTCTGATACAGCGGCTTGACATCAATGAACCAACCCAAGTTGGCCAGCGTTCGCACATCGCGTTGGACCACCGCGCTTTGGAAAGGGCGACCGACACGCGTCGTGATCTGGCCGGAGACCTTTTCGGTGGGGATCGTATCGTTGCCGACAATGCGAATTTCTGCCACTAACTCAGATTCCGTCGGGCTCTGGGGCGATGACGGGGAGGCCGATTGTGCCGGGACCGGCTGGGCGGAGATGCCCACCGCGCAGCTGGCGGTCACCAACAGCACGAGTTGCTTGATCACGCGTGGATAGTCCGAGAGAAAAAGCATGGATGTCAGCAGCACTAGGGATCAGACGAGCGTGGATATTCCTGCCTGACGGCGGCAGACCGCCGGGCAGGTGGCGAAGAAATAGCCGAAGTTGACATCAGCGGCAAGATGAATTAACCGCCACTGCTAGCATAGAGCGCACCTCGCGGTTGGCATCAGGCATGACATTATTCCACGTCATTCCTGCTTTCACGTCATTCCCGCGCAGGCGGGAATCCAGGCGCAGTCCGTCTAGATTCCCGCCTCCGCGGGAATGACGGAGAACTTGCGCGCGGGAATGACGGAGAACTTGCGCGCGGGAATGACGGAGAACTTGCGCGCGGGAATGACGGAGAACTTGCGCGC
>CAMYJY010000217.1 GCA_947258835.1 uncultured Pirellulales bacterium | reverse complement strand
CATATGATGGCAAAGGACCAAATAAATTTGCGCAAGCAACAAAGAATTTTGCCGTTAGTAGCACGAGGCGGCAGAGCCTGCCCTCGGCTTGAACGGGGGGCCGCCCACCACAGCGAGCTTCCGCTCAGAAGACATTGGCCCGCTCCCGTTGGTCGCTATTCCTTGGGGTATTATTCACTGTTTTCATGTTTTGCGTGAGGAATTCGCCAAAAAACTTCCGCATAAAGACTACGCCTTCGTCTGGACCACTCCCTACGACCTACCATCGGAGGCGCGCAAGTATTTTGAGCAACGCATGCCTGAGCTGGAAGAGCTCGAATTTACTCTGGATGGATACTATCTGATGAAGCCACAATACGAAAACTATTATGGCGCTTTGCTCCTCAGCAAATCAGGAACAACGGTTGCCAGTTTGATCTGTCTGTATGGAGAATGTTGCTGCAGTTTCAACTCGATCCTCGAGGGTGGCCGGATGTTGGAAACCACTTCTGCGGAACCAGTGGGCTCGCTAGCCAGCTTCGAGGAGAATCCGCGTTACACGGCTCAGTTTGTGACGGATCTTACCATCGCAGCCAGCTACCAGCGCCATCGCGAAAAACTGGGCAAATTGTTTTGGACCACAGGTGAGCGCGTGTTGCCCTTTACAGCAGCTCAAGTTTGCGATGTCCTGCAATATGCGGGCCGACTCTTCAGCCAACAACTCCACCAACTCGACCAACAACACGGCACTCCACCGGATCCAGTGCTCCCTGCGGCCCTGCCGATTCGCGAGGAAGGTGGGCTCTTCCCCGAACCGACATTTGTGCCTCCGGATGCGGAACAGACCGAGCCACCCAGCAACGGATAGGCGCTGTGGCTGGCGTCTTGTGCCTGCCAATCCTCTGTCAAGCAGCCAGCGGAATCGGGAACTGCCCTAACAGACAACTTTTACGATTGTCTCAACCGTTGGTACCCCGAGCGCACCTTGCGGTTTGGTAATGCCTTGTGCAGCAGCTGGTGTTTCCGGTGAGGGGCCCCGACTTGGGGGAACCTTTCTTGGCTCCCGCCGCTTCCCCGCGTCATTCCCGCGCAGACCGGAATCTAGACTACCCGCGCCCGCTACTGGATTCCCGCTTGCGCGGGAATGACGATACTGTGCCTACGGCAAACCGCGAGGTGCGCTCTGCCCCCCCTCCGTTGCCGATCGGCCTTGCACGATGGCCCCCGACTTGCGACACTGACGGCCAGTTTTTTCCTGCATATTCCCGAATAGCCCCAGCCCATGAAACAAGAATCCGTTCACCGCTGGCTTCGACTCGAGATCGATCCCGTGATCGACCGAGCCGATTCCATTCGCAAGTGCGTCTTCATTCACTACACAACTAGCAAATAGGTTAACAAAATGGCAAAAACAGCGATCTTATTTGGTTTATTGCTCATCGGGTTGGGAATCGTGGGATATGCGGGCAGTGGCTTGAAGTCCGAGCTCCCTGCCGCGGACGAAACTGCGGTCGGAGAGATCGCTCCCGCGGCGGCCTCTGGGGGCCCAGCTGCCAAGAAATCCGTCACCGCCTTGATACCGGCCTTTTTTGGCATCGTGCTCTTATGCAGCGGCACGTTGGGTCTGAAGGAATCGTGGCGGAAGCACGCCCTCCACGTCGCGGCGGCGGCAGGGCTCTTGGGTCTGCTGGCCGGTGGCGGCCGCGGCGTGATGGGCCTGGGCAAATTTTTTGCAGGGGATCCGAGCTTAAATCACCGCAGTTTTACTTTTGTTTGGTTGATGACCGTTCTCTGCAGTGTCTTTTTGTTGCTTTGCATCCGGTCGTTCATCGCGGCTCGCCGTGACAAGCTGGTGGAGAAAACTGCTGGGTAAAACAATACCGTTGAGTAAAATTCTTGGCAGCCGGTCAGTCACCGCTGCCCGGCGGCTGACCGATCATTTCTCCTTGGACCAACCGATCCCAATTCCGTCGGAACAACTCGGTAGGGATGTGGATGTTGCTGGCCAAGAACGGCCGGATTTGAACATGGATACCAATCAGCCGGCCATCCAGGTTCAACAGGGGCCCCCCCGAATCGCCGCCGATGAGCGTACAATCGGTCTCGATCGACAGCGGCCGGGAATACAAAATCCTCCCCCACCGCACGACCGCACCGCGGCTGTACCGATAACCATGGGGATGGCCAATCGCCACACACCACTGCCCCGGTTTTGCTGTGGCTGTGCGGGCGGGCTTGACAAACGGCCACGGCCCCTGTGCATCCAGCCTGATCAAGCCCGCGTCCACATCATGCAGGGCCCCCAAAGTCGTACCGCTGACAGCGCGACCATCGTTGAGCAAAATTTGGACGGTGAGGTCCGGCTGCCGTGACACGTGGGCGGCGGTCATCACATACCCCCCCGGGCTCACAATCACACCGCTCCCGGTTAGCTCTCCAATCCGGATGCCCACCGTGCACGGCATGACTTTTTGGGCAATCCGACGGATGCTGGTTTCCAGTTGCTGTAGTTCGGCGAGCGCTGGCGTGGCAGCGGGCTGGAAGTCCGCCGGGACATCGTCAGCATCCGCGGTCGGGAAGTGGCCGAGCCGTGCGAGATCGTCGAGCAGGCAGATAATCGTGGCCGCGGGCAGCGCGTAGCTGGCGACGCGACCGGCACGGGCTACATTGATTCCCACTGCACGCCCCTCAAGGTCGACCATCGGACCACCGCAATCGTTGGGCCGGAGTACGGTGTCGTGCTGGAGCACCATCAGATCCATCGCCCGGTTGTTGCGCGGAGATTCCGACACGGGCTCCCGCTCAAGCGGAGCGCGATGAGGGACTTGCGGAGAAGGAATTGCGTGGCCCTCATCGCTAGGACCGGACGGTTGCGCATGGACCAGCAGTTCAACCACCTGGCCTGTCCGCAGAACTCGTAAACCAATCTCCTTCTCTGGCGGCGACCGACGTAAGGCCTCCGTCAGGTCCAAACAGCCGGGGACCGGCTGACCATCCCAGTGGGTCACGATGTCGCCGATTTGCAGTCCTGCTTGAGCGGCGCGACTTCCGCGAATCAGCCGCACCACTTGGGGACCGGAATCGGTTGCTGTGACAAAGACCCCCATCCTGTCACGCACCGTTGCCAGCCGAAGCGGTGGTGTGCTGAGCACGCCAATAGCCAACGGTTCGTCACCGCGGCCCGGCGCGGCCAGTAGGCTCCCCACCGCTGGAACCGTGCGCGCACTCCAGAGAGTGGGTGGGAGCTCTGTGGCGGGAATACGCAGCAGCGCTAGGTCGTAGTCGAGACACACGCCTACGATTCTTGCCGGCAGACGCCGACCGTCAGGCAACTGGCAGTGCAGCACACCCCCCAACTGGCTGGCAACCGTCAGGATGTGCCCCGACGCACTGACGATGGCCCCCAAGGCCACGTCTGTTTTCTGGCGGTCGGAAAACACGCGTACTGCACTCTGGTTGCCCCGAACAATAACCGCACGAAACAACCTTTTGACGTGGTCGTGATTCTTACCAATCTGCAGCACCCCCTGCCCCCAACAGAGGCCCGGCAGCAGGCAAGCCAGCCACATCCATATCGGCAGTAAGATTTTTCTGTTCACAAGCGACATGTCAATCGGAAGCGGAGGGCTTTTCTGGCCCAAACTGGCCAGCACTAGGCGTACCTGTTTTTACTTTAAGTAAACATCTACCGGCTGAAACCGGTAAAATTAATATTTCGTGAGCGACGGCCTGAAGGCAGTGGCACGGTGATTCTCTGCACAACGGTTACCAAAAAGAGCCCTCCCCGTAAATGAGCCGGTGGGCGATAGCCCCGGTTTTTGCACGTCTTACGGAACCGGGGCTATCGCCC
>CAMYJY010000216.1 GCA_947258835.1 uncultured Pirellulales bacterium | reverse complement strand
CATTCCCGCATTATTCCACGTCATTCCCGCGCAGGCGGGAATCTAGACCACTGGCACTGCTACTGGATTCCCGCCTGCGCGGGAATGACTGGAACCCCTGAATACTGCTACTAAAATCGTTACCAGCGTTGGGTGGCACTCGCCAAGGAACCACAACGAAACAACGACTAGCAAGGACTTATTTCCGCGTTTGTTGATTCGTTGTTTCCGTTGTTTCGTCGTGGTTCAAAATTCTCGGCAAACACGCTCCGGGGAGACGATTGCCTCTGGCCCCAGCATGCGGTATGCTGCCGCATGCGCTATTCGCGAGACTTTTTGATAGTCGGCGAGAGGCCGCTGACCCAGGCGACCTACCGCCCGCTTAAGTTATAGAACAACCTCTAGCTGGAGACCCCCGACCCATGCCTTACACACTTCCGGAACTGCCCTACCCTGCCGCTGCGCTCGAACCGCACATCGACGCGCGGACCATGGAAATTCATCACGGCAAGCACCATCAGGCCTATGTCACCAAACTCAACGGGGCCCTGGAAGGTGCTGGCGTGGCCGAACAATCCATTGAAGATTTGTGTCGCAACCTCGCAGCAGTGCCAGAGAATATCCGCCAGGCCGTGCGCAACAATGGGGGCGGACATGCCAATCATTCGCTGTTTTGGAGCATTATGAGCCCGCAGGGTGGAGGCGAACCGACAGGGGACCTGGCCGCTGCCATCCAACGCGATTGCGGGGGTTTTGGCAGTTTCCAAGAGGCCTTTAGTCAGGCCGCCGCGACCCGCTTCGGCAGTGGCTGGGCCTGGTTAAGCGTAGATGCTAGCGGCAAGCTCGTCGTCGATAGCACTCCCAATCAAGACAACCCCTACATGCAAGGCAACACGCCAATTCTTGGCCTCGATGTCTGGGAACACGCCTACTATCTCCACTACCAAAACCGCCGCCCCGATTATATCGCCGCCTTTTTCCACGTGGTGGATTGGAATGCCGTGGGCGAGCGTTTTCGCCAAGCCCACAGCGCATGAATGCCATTGACCCATTGAGGCCGCAGCCTATAATCCGCCGCAAGAAATGATTTTACAGCACGTCCCTGAACCGTCTGGCCTGAACCGTCTGGTGCTGCCATCTTTGCAGGACGCTGGACACCTCCAGCCCGGTTCTGGGATAGGCTTTTACTGTGGCTTGGCTGCTGGAGATCGATGGGGCTATTTTCAATGGATTGGCCACTAGATTTCCTGGCCAACCGCCTAGCAGCTTGCCGACAATGACAAAACATGGCGGTTGTGCGGGTTATGCGTGAATTCGCTCGTCGCTAAGTACGGTAAAGATTTTGGATGCGCGCAAATTGAAGTGCCCATGGAAAACGGGCACCCCCCTGGCAGGCGGTAGCTGGCAGTGATTGGCTACTTTTGCCGCCGCCGCCGGGCTGTGGTTCGAAAAGGAATTCTGCCCAGGGGCATTGTGATTTCCAGGTTGCAGATCAGCGAAATCAAGGCACGGAAGCCATGCATGCAAAGATTACGATACTAGGTCTGGTGGCGGTACTCAGTGTGGGTTCAACGGGCTGCCGGACGGCGTCCAAACTGGCCTGGTGGAAGACGGCCGACAACGCCGCCACCGATTCCACGATGATGGCACATACGGCTCCAGCTTTGCCCTCGGACATTGCCCAGCAAGCGGCAGGTTTGGCAGCAACTCAACCAGGCGGGAAACACGGCGGCCTGGCGGCCCCGTTTGTACCCCAAGTCTCAATCACCCCCACACCGCAGGTAGCAGCCGCGACGCCCCCAGCGGCCTATCCCAGCGCCTCTGCGTCCACAGCCCACACCACGCCCTACTCGCCCTACTCGCCGGCCCAGACACCGCCAGTTCCCGCCGCCACGCAGCAGGTCGCAGCGACAACCCCCGGAACCACCAGCAACCCAGCGGCAACCAACCCAGTGGCGATGTCTTTGCCTTACAATCCGGACGCCATGCCGGCCAATATTGGTGGTCCACCGACCGCCCCCCCGGCCCCCAGCCAGGGTCGTTATGCTTCCACGGGAACCACGGGCCCCCTCGCGGGCCCGCAGGGAAACCCGCCCACAGCGGCGGTTGCTGTAGCGAGTGGTACAAGTCCTGCTAGCTATGGCCGCTACGGTCAGCCAGCGGCTGTCTCCGCAGCAAATCCCCCCGCGACACAGCAAACTGAGGCAGCTCCCACGAGGGTTGCAGCGGAACCGGCCACCCATTTTGCTGGCAGCCGCTACCAGAACTATCTGCCGCAGCCGCAAACACCCCCCGCTGAGGTAGCACAAAATCGCCCCGCTACCCCGACAGCGACAGAACCAGCCCCAACTATGCAGAGTAGCGGCCCCACGGTGGCGTTGCAGAGCAAACCGGCAGCAGCCATGGCGAGCACCACGCCCTACCGTCCGGGCGGGACAGGAACCTATCCTGGCCAGACCGCCGTCGAGGTTGCCACGCGTCCAGACGTGGCCCACGAGTCCTCACCAATGGCTGTCCCACGCTACGGAATGCCCACCCAATCGCAGCCCATCCAGTCGCAGCCCATCCAGTCGCAGCCGACTCAGGGTCCTCGCTATCGCTAAGAGCCTGCCTGGGAACCGAGAAAGCTTACCAGCCCATCACCATGTTGGATTCCACGGCCTTGCGAGCCTGTTCGAGATCGACACCTGTTTCGTGCATGTAGAGTCGGATAGCATGGACTTTGTCGCCTTCGGCCTTCGCCAAACAATCGCGGGCGGTATTGCACGGATCGAATTTTTTTCCGCTCACGCCCAGGGCCGTTTTGGAAATGACCCAGGTGTCTCGGGGCCTTTTGGTCATCCGAATGACCGAATCGTTCGGATAGGCGTCAGCGACCGCGGCCGTGGCCTCGTCGTTGTCGCTGGCCCAGGTGATTATGATATGACTATCCGTCTCGACTTCGAATAACGGCATGGCGATCTCCTTTCAAAAACGTGACATTGCAAGTTGGCGTGACACTGCGAGTTGGCAAGGACCTCGGCCACGATTATGCCAGCCAATCCCCGACCGACGACCAAGCGGTTGCCTCGTCTGCCCCCAATGTAAAGTATTCGAATCACGAGCGTCAACTTAAACGCCCCAGCATGTCGTGTACCGATCGCAGAGACACGCCGGCACGACCCAACCCCAACCCGGCGGGCCGCTGAGTCCTGCCGCTGGCCGTTCCGGGCACCATGGTGCTCCTCGTCCCGAGGCTGCGTGTTTTCCAAGAGAGGCCCCCCGTCTGCGGGGCTAGACAGAATGCAGGCGGCGAAAGAACGCAGATTTCCGCTGCGTACCGTGCGATTGGCGGGAACTGGGCCTCCCTGGCCCGGCCGCGCCGAGGCGCCTGGAAATAATCCGAACTGCGGGTCGTACGGCCCCGTCAGGCCGCTGGACGGCAACGCATTCAGATGTTGCCGCGTCCTTTGAAGCCACGCAAGCAACTAAAACCGGCGATAGCTACGATCGTCAGCACCAACAGCAATTCTTGTCGATTCAGTTGGTTGAACCACAACCAACCGACATGGATCAAGCTCTCGATCCAATCTCCCAAATAATGCAAATATCGCATGAATCTATCCCATCTGAGGGCGTGTCTTGACGCCACGGACTAGGCCGCCACTGGGCTCGATTGAGATCAGCCTGGCAGAACCTTCTCACCAGCCAGAACCTTGGCCGTTACTACTCAATAATAGGTCAAGATTTTCGCCAAAACTGCTGCATCCGGACATTCACCGTGGTAGACCATCGCTACAAATACACCAACCGGTACAGTGAAACCTCGGCGGCATGCGAACAGGGCCCGTGGCATCGATGGATAGCGTAG
>CAMYJY010000215.1 GCA_947258835.1 uncultured Pirellulales bacterium | reverse complement strand
CCGCATCCTTTCCGTCATTCCCGCGCAGGCGGGAATCCAGTAGCAGTGCCAGTGGTCTAGATTCCCGCGCGGGAATGACGAGGGGAGAGCGACGGGAATGACGGGGGGAGAGCGGGGGGAGTAACTCCCCCCCCCCCGCAACTCTGCAGTCAGGCTCGGTGGCCTGTCTTGTTGGGCCCCATTTGTTGCGAGAGTTGCACAATGAGAGTTTCGAGCACCCGTCGAGACCGCTCCTTGGTGGAGTTGTAGCCCTTCAGCTGCAGATCGGCTGCTAGCAGCCAGCGGTGGAGTTGGGCCGCCCGCTCGCGACCAATTTGCCGCAATTGGCCCTCGGCGGCTTTCATTTTGAAGGGCGGCAAGCCGCTGTGCTCCAGCGCCGTGCGGAGGGAGATTTTTTTGCCGGCGGCCTCCGCCTCGGCATAAATGCGCACCGCCGCCGCAAAACGACGTAAGGTCGATGCCATTTGAGGCAAGAGGGCCTGCGGTTCTTCACCGGCGGCCAACAGCCGATCCAGCTGATCGATGGCATCGCGGGCCCGGCCCTCGGCCGCCGCATCGATCATGTCCCATGTCTTCCGCGTCCGCCAGCCCCCCACGTGATCCCGGACCAGCCCACCATCAATGGTGGCCCGGGTCTCCGTCAGCAGGGCCAAACGTCCAATCTCTTGGCAGAGAATCCCCGGTTCGGTAGGCAAAAGTTCCAGCAGCACATCCACCGCCCCCCGCTCGAGCTTGACTTCGTGGACGTGCTGGGCCTGCCGGACCAGCCAATCCTTGAGGTGCCCGGTAAACTCCGTTAGTTCACGCCCAGACTGCGGCACCTGACACGAAATCGTCACCCCCGTTTTGGCAACGGCCTTGGCCAAGCGGGTATTGCCGGGCCAGGTTTTGACTTCCAGCACCAAGACGGACTCCGCCACGGGTTGGGCGACATAGTCCTCCAGTTGCTCGCGGTAGCGCTTCACGAAGGCGTCGGCCTCTTCCACGACCAGCACCCGCCGTTCCCCGCCGAACAGGCTCCGTTCGCACAAGATATCCCGCACATCGCGGAGCTCGGCGACTCTGCCGTCCATGGTTTCCAGCCCCAACCCATCGTCCTGGTCCGCCACCAGGGATTTGCCCAAGGCCAAACGGACTTCGTGACGCAAAAAGGCATCGTCACCCACGCACACAAACACGGGCACCCGGTCATAATCAGCCGCCTGCAAGAGGAATTTTAAGGCCGAGATTCTCGCCGTCGATGTTTTTTTTGCCATCGGTTGCTGCTCAGATCTGTCTGTTCCGTATGGCTGTGTCCTGGCCGCTACGGAGCCTGTCCTGGCTGGTGGCCATTGCCGACACGACCGCACTTGCCGGAGCGCGGCAATCCGTCAGTCTACTGCACGCACAATGCTCCTGGGAACCTGCGCTGAATTTCCAAAGTGGGCGCCGGTCAATAGTCCACCGGCCGCACGCTCCGCAATCGCCCCGTGGGCTGCGGGCGGGGCAGGGTGATCGACTCCGGATAGTCGTGAGCCCCCAGGTTGCCGGCTGTGTCGTGGGCCTCGACCCGCAAGTAAAACGTCACCGGTACGTGACGCTCAATACGCCACGTGTAGCTCCCAGTATTTTCCAGGCCCGCCGCAATGGTGGACCACGGTCCATGCGGCCGCGAGCTGTAGAGCAACGTAATCGGACGGGGCTGCAAGTTCGTGTCGCTAGCCGTCCAGGCAATCGTCAGCTGATCCGCCAGATCGCCTTGCCCCAGCCGAGCTTGAGTCAGCTCCACATTCGGAGGCGACAAATCCACCGCCACCAGCAACTCGGCCGGCTCTCCCGCCTGCGGCGGTGCCGTCCTCGCCCCACCGGCTCCCTGCACTAAGATACGAAATCCATAGGTTCCTGCCCCCGGCACCGTCACCCGCAGAGGACTCCGTGTGTCGGCATCGGTTCCATAACTCTGCCACGTCCGGCCTCCATCATGCGTGCCCCACAGCTCAACTTGGGCAATCCCCCACGGACCCGCGGCGTCGATATCGTACTCCATTTCAAACGTGCGTGAATTCACCACTCGCACCCCCGCCACGGAAGCCGTGCTCGGTACCGCCCAACCAGAACGCTCCGCGGTCGGCCCGGCTGCCAATCCTTGGTCTTCCGCCAGCGGCGCATTGTTGGCGTCGAGTGGTGTGACGCCCAAAGATTCGAAAGAAAATTTCTCTGCCGCAGCTTCTGAGGTGGACCGGGCGGGGGCGAACCCTGCCTTCCCAGTCGGCTGACCTGGACTGGGTTGGCTGGCGACCAACTGGGCGGGAGCACTGTACGGATTCACCAGAGGCGGTGCCGCGGAACCGCGTGGAGCAGGGCCACCAGACGACTGGGGCGTGTCGACCGGCCAGTCACGTGGTGCTGCCTTCGTGGCGGATGTCCGCGGGGCTGCCGGCCAAGGCTCCGACGGGGCGTTGGTCGTGGCGGCCGGCAAGGCTAGACCACGAGGAGCCACCGCACCGTGGGTGTGGGCGCGATGACCAGCCCGATCCATAATCGCAGCCCGGACCTCAATCCGCTGGACTCCAGCAGGGATTTTCCAGGAAGCACGGCCTACCACCTTGTCCGGCTGCCGCACGTCTGGCAGACCTATCGTCAACGACGACCACGGCCCATCGTCCGCGCGGACTTCTAAAATGAGACTTTCTGCACTGAGATTGGCATCGCTGGCTTCGTAACGCAACACAAGCTCACGCCCTCCACCAAATGCCGTGTCCACGCGCAACTGGGGCTGCGTCGTATCGACGATTATCCGCAGCTGCGGTGTGGCCTGCTGCGTGTTCCGGTTGCGACCGAATGCATCTAAATGCCTGACAGCAAACCAGTATTCTCCATCCTCCGGCGCATGATAACTAAACCCCTTGACGTTGGGCTGTGCCTCTTGCAGCAACCGCCAGTCGCTGTGACCGTCTCGTGAAACCAGCAACTGGACCGTCTTGACTCGCCCCGTAGGGTTGGCACCCGCTTGGTAGGGAATAAAAAAAAGACTTTTCTGCCAATAGAGCGGGGCAGGCCCACCGGGAGCCGCCTGTGTCACAGGAATAAAAACCAGCGCCAGGCAAGCCACAAGACTCCCCCACAACAAGACCCGCCAACTGTGCCAATAAACCATCAACATCAACCACCCAAATTTAATGCGAGCTACCGCTCGAGAAATAATGGCCCGCTTCCGTTGGGCGCTACACGCTTAATGCAAACTAACGCTCAAGGAATAATGCCCCACTTCCGTTAAGCGCTACACCCTTGATGCGAGCTACCGCTCGAAAAATAATGGCCCGCTTCCGTTGGACGCTACATTTTTCGTCATGTTATCTAGGCTTGCCACCACGTGCAGCACGTGGCTGAAAACCCACATCCTTGTTATCGGACACCTACCTAGAACACATAAAACGCTTGTCAGGAGGATGCGGGTAGCGAAAAATAGGCAATTTGTAGGGCCTGCCGTTTCTGAAAGAACGAGAAAAATGCCCCTGGCTGCCGGCTCCCGGCCCTGCCCCGCGACAAACGGCTAAAATTTCTGGACGAAAGCCCCCTCTCGCGCCATAATGGCTAGCAGAGCGGCGCCAGCTGCCCCGTTTTTCCATTGTTTGGGGACTGTGCAGCGAGTTTGCTGGCCAGGGAGTGGCATCCGACCATGCATGGCAATTGGGAACCGTTGGTCCGGGCAGCACTCCTGTTCGCGGGTATCTTCGTCGCTATCGCCGTGGGTCTGGCCGTGGTGCGAAGCTATCGGGGTGGTAGGGCTGAAGACCGTCTAGGCAGCAGCGACTTGATGACAAAGTTCAGGGATCTCCACGAGCAAGGTGGGCTCAGTGACGAGGAATTCCGAACTATAAAGACGCAGCTAGCACGGGAACTCAAAACAGAGTTAAATAGTAACAAGGACAGTGGTTAGTTCGGTGGAGACAGGTCCTACCGAAGAAACCGCCTACCTGGTTTGTGGGGCACGCCCCAAGATGCCTCAGCGCTAGGTTGCCTGGAGACCGATGAACGGTTCTCGTTGGCACAACGTATAAGCAGCAACTAAGCAGCAGCAACAGTTTTTTCAGAGAGGGTTTGCGTCGGCGTCTGACACGCCTGTTCCCCCACACCACGCGCAGGGTCTCCCGCCGGCCGACAGGCTGGCGGCCTGGGCAGGAGTTGGGATGCGGAGCGGAGAGGGGCCGGCAAGTTTCTGAAATCGTTGCCAAACCCTGCTCGGACTACGCGGACACGGATGGCCCGCGAAGCACGTACCTCGAGCGACACCTTGGAATAGATTCGCGCGGCAGTTGGGACGGTGATGCCCCAACGACCAAGCACACTCCGGAAGGAAATTTGCATGCCCTCTGGCAAAGAACTGACGGGTCGGCGCAGTGGCACGACTAAAAAAAATGCCTTTTGCTCTTTTTGCCGTAAGAGCTATCGCGATGTGGGCCCGCTGGTCGAAGGTCCAGGCGATGTCTACATCTGCGGCGAGTGCATTGAACTCTGCCAATCAATTCTCGACCAAGAGCGCCGCAGACGTGGATCCAGCAAGCGGCTGTTCACCAAAATCCCCAGCCCACGCGAAATCGTATCCCAACTGGACGAGTACGTCATCGGCCAAGATGCCGCCAAACGCGTGCTGGCCGTGGCGGTCCACAGCCACTACAAACGACTCGTGGTGGCCGAGGAAGAGGCGGAGATCGAAATCGACAAGTCGAACATCCTGCTCGTTGGCCCTACCGGTTGCGGCAAAACGCTGCTGGCGCGGACACTTGCCAAGAGCCTCAACGTACCGTTTGCCATTGGCGATGCCACCACGCTCACCGAAGCAGGTTACGTGGGTGAGGATGTCGAAAATCTGCTGCTGAAGCTCTTGCACGCGGCTGATTTCGATGTCGAAGCCGCCCAGCGCGGGATCCTGTACATCGACGAGATCGACAAGATTGGTAAAACGAGCCAAAACGTCTCCATCACCCGGGATGTCTCGGGCGAAGGGGTCCAGCAAGCCCTGCTCAAGATGCTGGAAGGCACCACGGCCAACGTGCCTCCTCAAGGAGGCCGCAAGCATCCGGAACAACAGTACATCCAGCTGGACACGACCAACATCCTCTTCATTGTGGGAGGTACCTTTAGCGGTGTCGAAGACGTAATCAGCAAACGGCTGGGAAGCCGCTCGATCGGCTTTGGCCAGGTCGGTGACGCGGCCACGGAAATGAGCCTCGGCGAGACACTGGCCGAAGTCACGCCCGACGATTTGATCGAGTATGGCATGATTCCTGAACTTGTCGGACGGCTGCCCGTGGTGACCGCCCTGCAACCGCTGCCGGCAGAATCGTTAGTGCGTGTGCTGCAAGAACCCAAAAATGCTTTGGTCCGACAATATCAGCATCTGTTTTCCATGGAAGATGCCGATCTTAAGTTTACCGACAAGGCCTTGCACGCCATCGCCAATCGGGCAGCGAAGCGAGAGACCGGTGCCCGCGGACTGCGGTCGATCATCGAAAATGTGATGATGGACATCATGTTCGAACTGCCCGACCAACCGCGTGGGAATCGTTATATCGTGACCGATGACATCGTCGAAGGCCGCACCAAGCTGTTCAACGACGAACCACCCCAAACCAAGAGCGCGTAACGTTCAAGCCCAGGGTGCCTACGCACCGTGGGGGTCAAGTTACGCATGCCAACCAAACGGGCCCGAGGAAACTCGGGCCCGTTTTTTTCATTACTCAAACTGAAAACGGGGCCTCCATGAAGCCGGTAAAGCCCGAGAAAACAGCCTCCGTTTGCGCACCGCGGCGGCTCACAACGAAACCTAGTTGAGACGCGGATGGAGTGGGCTTTTCCGGCCCAAATCGGCCAGCACTGGGTGTACCTGTTTTCACTTTAAGTTCATTAGATATTGAGCTGGGCCAAGACCTGGAGACCCCGCTCGATCGTTTCCGGGCTGGCCGCATAAGAAATGCGGAAATGGGTATCCTGGCCACTAAAAATATTGCCGGGGATCACCAGCAACTGCTGTTTGATCGCCTGGGTGACAAACTCCGTCGCATTGGCATACGCGGCCGGCACCTGGGGGAACACGTAAAATGCGCCCCCCGGATCCTGCAACGTGTAGCCGGCGTCGCGCAAACCGGTTACG
>CAMYJY010000214.1 GCA_947258835.1 uncultured Pirellulales bacterium | reverse complement strand
TGAGCCTGCCCCCGGCTTGATCGGGGGGCCGCCAGCCAAAGCGAGCTGCCGCTCGGAAAGCGTTTGCCCGTTCCCGTTGGTCGCTCAAATTTGCGTCAAAGATTTTTACTGTTTATGGTACAGTGTGGTGAAACTTGAGCGAGGACGACTTCCATGCCACCGATAAATCAGTCAAACTCGAAACAGCCGGATATTTCAAGAGACTATTCAGGACGATGGATCGCCTGGAACGAAGCAGGTACGGAAATTGTTGCAAGTGGTGAGACTCTCACCGAATGCCACTCAGATGCTGAGAAAAAAAGAGTAGAAAAACCGCGGTTTGAAAAAGTTCCCCTCCAAGATGTACGGTCTATTGGGACATTCCATTGAAGTTTCCATATCGGCGCTATCCGATTACCCCAAGTCCAGCTGCTCCCGATAACGATGCTGCTTACCGTCCGGCCATTCCGTTTCGACTGGTTGGCCCAAAGGCATATCTTGACTCTACCAAAAGAACCAGATCACTCTCGTGAGTGCAAGCTCAGACCAATTTACGGCTAGCTAAGTCCTTGCCCTACCACATGGCTGAGCAGCATCAATTTTACATCAAATATCTCACATCTAACATCTCACATCCCCTAACATCCCCACCATGTCCGACCCCTACTTCCAGCAATTGTTTGCCGACCGCATTGGCGGTGCGCAGTATGGCAAAGGCACTGCCATCTACAAGTTTGAAAAGATCAAGCGGGCCAAGCGGCAGGCCCTGGCCGACCATCCCGAGCGGCGGTTGCTTGATTTTGGCATTGGTGAAAACGATGCCCTGGCCGACACGCGGGTTCGCCAAGTGATGGCCGAGGAAATCAACAAGCCCGAGAATCGTGGCTATGCGGATAACGGTGTGGCCGAATTCAAGGAGGCCGTGGCCCGCTTCATGCAGCGGGAGTATGGCGTCGCGCTGGACCCGGCCAGCGAAATCAATCACTGCATCGGCTCCAAAACGGCCCTCTCCATGTTGCCCGCGGCCTTTATCAATTCGGGCGATATCACGCTCATGACCGTGCCCGGCTATCCCGTGGCAGGTACCCATACCGCCTACTACGGGGGGATCGTCCACAAGTTGCCCTTGCTCGTGGAAAACAATTTTTTGCCGGACCTGGACGGCATTGCTCCGGATATCTTGGACCGGGCCAAGCTGTTGGTGCTGTGCTATCCCAACAGCCCTACGGGAGCGACCGCGCCGCGGGAGTTTTATGAAAAAGTTGTGCAGTTTGCGCGGGAACACAGTTTGGTGGTGGTGCAGGATGCGGCCCATGCCCTGCTCTCCTTTGACCGGGCGCCCAACAGCTTTTTAAGTGTGCCCGGCGCGCAGGAGGTGGGGGTCGAGGTGCATTCGATGTCGAAGGGTTTTGACATGATTGGTTGGCGGATGGGTTGGGTCTGCGGTCATCGGCAGCTGGTGAGCGCCTTTGCTGACGTGAAGGACAACTGCGACTCGGGCCAGTTTATTGCCATCCAAAAAGCGGCCGCGGCGGCCCTGGACGACGCCTCGATTCCGCGGCGGATTCATGCCAAGTACCAGCGGCGGATGGAAAAACTGGTGGCCATGCTCACCCGCTGCGGTTTTCAGTGCACGATGCCGGGTGGGACGTATTTTCTGTACACGCCCGCGCCCACCGGCCTGGAGGGAGGGCCCAGGTTTGAAAATGCCGAAGCGGCCAGTCAGTATTTGATTGCAGAGCAATCGATCTGCACCGTGCCCTGGGACGACGCGGGGGCCTTTTTGCGATTCTCGGTGACCTACGAAGCAGCCGACGAGGCAGCCGAAGATGCCCTCATGGCCGAGGCCGAGGCGCGACTTAAAAACTCAAACTGGAAATAAGGCTTCCCTTTTTCACTGTGAGTAAAAAACATCAAGCCCCTGCAAACCAACACGACGGTCCCATGACCCACTCCCAAGTTCGAATCCTCTTTTATCTCGCCGCTGCTTACGACTTCCTGATTGGCATCGCCTTTCTCTGTTTCGGTATCCAGCTCTTTGATGCCGCTGGCGTACCCCACCCCAACCATTGGGCGTACACTAATTTCGGCGCGCTGATGCTGATGATTTTTGGCCTGATGTTTTTTGCGGTGGCACGCGATCCCCACGCCAACCGCAACCTGATCCCCTATGGCATGCTACTCAAACTCAGTTACGTTAGCCTGACTTGTACCTATTGGTTGACCACCGGTTGTCCCCTGCTATTCAAGCCCTTTGCGGTAATCGACGCTCTAATGCTGATCGGGTTTGCTCTAGCCTACAACGTTTGCCGAGCAGGGGACGGTTCCACGACAGCGGGATCCGCATGAATTGGTACGTCGGCTGGACCATGATCCTCACGGCCTTTATCACTGGGGCGGTGATCGGAATTTTCTTTCATAACGAGGATTTTCTGGGCGGATACCATTCCTTCCGCCGCAGAATTCTCCGCCTCGGCCACATCGCCCTGGCCGCCCTGGGGATGATGAACATCCTCTTCTATCTTGCTTATGTAGCGGCTGATCCCTCCACGCAACTGGACATCGCTTCCCTCGGATTTGTCATCGGCGGCATTGCCATGCCTAGCATCTGCTTCCTCTCCGCCTGGCGAGCAAGCTTTCGTCATTTGTTTTTTGTGCCGGTCGTGGCACTGGTGATTGCCGTCATCCAGACCTTGCGGATGGACGCACCATGAAAATTGGCTTTCTGGCCATGAGTGGCCTCCGCGCCCACGATCCACAACTGCTGGAACTCGGCCTGACCCTGCCGGGAGTGATCGAACGTAGCCGCGTACTCAAAGCCCTCCCCAGTCTTGGTCTGCTGTACTTGGCCGCCTACACCCCTGCCGGTCATGACCTGCACTATTACGAAGCGGAATCGGACTCCGCAGTCCCCGCGGAGATATACTCTTGCGACCTCGTCGCGATCAATACGTTTTCAGCGCAGGTGAACGAGGCTTACCTTGTTGCCGATCGGCTCCGCCAAGCTGGGGTGCAAGTCGCCATGGGTGGCCTGCACGTCAGTGTCCGGCCTGAGGAAGCACGCGCGCATGCGGACTACGTCTTCCTGGGCGAAGGAGAACAAACTTGGCCGGCCGCGGTCGCGGCGATCGCGGCCGGCAGTGCAAAGCGCACATGGAATGCAGCCGATTTTCCTCCCGTCGACATCAACACCTTGGCCCTTCCGCGCTACGATTTGCTGGCCGGACGCAACTATTCCCGACTTCCTGTCCAAACCACTCGCGTCTGTCCCTGGCGATGCGATTTTTGCGCTTCCAACGTCATGCTCAACCAGCCCTATCGCAAACGTCCTGTCGACCAAATTGTCCGCGACATAAAAGCAGCGAAACGGCAGAACTCCCACACCGTGATCGAATTGGCCGACGACAACACTTTTGTAGACCACGCCTGGGGAAAACAACTCTGCCGAGAGCTCATTCCTCTCGGCGTCAAATGGTTTACTGAAACGGATATCTCGGTCGCCGACGATCTTGAGCTACTGCAGCTCATGCGCCGCGCCCGCTGCCGGCAGCTGCTCATTGGCCTGGAAAGCCCTGATCCGTCTTCCCTGGAGGGCATCGAACTCCGCGCAAACTTCAAGAGCGCACGCGCGAAAACCTACCTCGATGCCGTCCGCCGCATTCAAGATCATGGTATTACCGTCAACGGCTGTTTCATTCTCGGTCTCGATAATCACACGCCCGACATTTTTCAGCACATTTACGATTTCTGCATGGAAGCCCCGCTCTACGACGTGCAGATCACCATCCTCACCCCGTTCCCTGGTACTCCGCTTTATGATCGACTCCTCAGCGAAGGCCGCATCCTAAAACCCAATCGCTGGGATCTCTGCACCCTGTTT
>CAMYJY010000213.1 GCA_947258835.1 uncultured Pirellulales bacterium | reverse complement strand
AGTTGGTGCGGGCCAGTTGGGAGGGCCAGTTGGGGGCCAGTTGGGGGGCCAGTTGGTGCGGGCCAGTTGGTGCCATCCATCATCTGAGAAGTGCCCTAGCTTCTAGCGCGCATCGACACAGCTGCAATTCCCACTGTATCTGCCCGCCGCATGATGACCGCAGTGGCAGGGATGCGACCTGCTGGCGGAGCAAGGGTGGTATAGCCGCTGGGTCGCCGTAGGCTACCCAGCGGCCTACGGCCGCCGCATAGCGAAGGGCCTGGAAGGCCTAGAGCGAGCGTTCAGCTGAGATGGTGTTCTTAGCAACCCCCTTGACTGCATATCAAAAATGATATATAGTTAAGTGAATGCCCCAAACAAAAGTATTCTTTTTTTGTGATGACGATGGCACAGCGCCGGTGCTTGAATGGCTAGCGGAGCTTTCGCGCAAGCAACGTAAGGCAGCCGAGAAATGCCTGGTGCGTATTGAAACACTCAAACAACTCGGCAATGAGCTGCGTCGCCCCATCGCAGATTACCTTGAGGATGGCATTTATGAGCTTCGCACACGGCACGGTACTGTGCAGTACCGTATTCTGTATTTCTTCCACGGTCAAAATATAGCAGTTCTAGCTCACGGTTTGACCAAAGAAAAAGAAGTGCCCAAAGGAGCCATCGCCGATGCGATAGAACGCAAACAACGTTTTGAGCAAGCCCCGGATAAGCACACCTACCGGGAGGAGAAATGAAAATGGCCACCACGACCGATGCCGCCCAAATTCTTCGTAACCGCTTAGGAGACGTTCCAGGCTTGGAAGAGCAAATCCAGCTCGACAAGCTGAATGTGCGTGTGGCGATGCTTCTTTATCAAGTGCGTACCGATGCAGGTATTTCTCAAGCCGAACTTGCGAACCTTGTTGGAACTTCCCAGCCCAACATTGCCCGTCTTGAAGATGCCGATTACGAAGGCCACTCTCTATCGATGCTGCAGCGTATTGCCGAAGCGTTGGGTAAGCGCATAGAGATCCAGATGGTAGAAGCAGAAACGGCTGCCTAAAAAAGCAGCCAGTGGGGGACATACCAGGGGGCGCAGCTCATTTTTTTATTCGGGGGCGCCCCCTGGGCCTGAGGGCATGCTTTCATTCCAGGCGGGAGCCGTTTGTCTAACCCATAGTTCACTCCCGAGGGCTCGATGGGGGCAACGAGGGCTTGATGGGGGCAGCTCTTGACACCTGCTGACTTGATGGGGGCAACGCAAAACCAAGCTAGAGAAACGGAGTTTATTGCTGCTGGATGCTGTCAATGATGACGAAGTATATGATCGGCTAACCAGCGGCAACTTCCTATCCATGACCTAGGGCGGCAGGGAAGTTCTGATCGCGGTCCGCAATTTCAAACCAACCGTTGTCATTTTAATTACCGTTTGCGGAAAAAACGTCGGCATGAACATTCTGAAAAAATCCTGGACACGCCTTGTCCCCATCGTAATTGCCTTGGGCGTGTGTTTCCTGGTGCCTAGGTTGTGGTGCGGGAGGCACGCCAACAGCTGGTTTGACGGAGAATTGAGACGCACCCGCCTGCTCGCTAATGACCTGATCGCATTTGAGCAGTTGGGTGACGCCAACAGGAAGAACGGACCGCAATCGAGCAATCGTTTTTCCGGAGAATGGGTCATGGTCACACACCAAATGGTCGCGCTCGGTTTGGCCCAGATTTGTCTTTCCCATCCGGAGCTGAAATCCCAGTACGTTTTTTCAATTACCCAAGCGGCCATAAAAAGCTTTCTGCCGGAAACGAGAAGCTTTGGAACGCGCGGCTGGCAGGGTGAGGATGCGCTTTTGAGTGTCGACGGGCCGAATGGTCACGCCTATCTCGCCTATTCAGCCATGGCCGTTGGAATGGCGCGCAGCCTCGACCCATCGTTCCCGCCAGACATTGCAAACAAACACGATACGCTCATCGCGGCTTTTGAACGACGACTTTTAAGTTCTCCCACCGGGCTGATTGAAACCTATCCGGGTGAGACGTACCCCACCGATGTGGCGGCGGTTGCAGCCGCGATCGCCTTGCACGGACGGGCCACTGCCTCTGACCACAAAGAGGTGCTCGAGCATTGGGTAAACAAAGTGCGCGAATTTCAAATCGATCCCGATAGCGGTCTGCTGTTTCAAAGCGTGGACTTAAAAACAGGGCGTGCGATCGACTCGCCCCGGAGCTCGGGCACAGGGCTCGCGGCCTATTACGCCGGTTTTGTGGATCGGCCCCTCGCTCTTGACTTAACCCAGGCGATTTTAAAGCACGAAATTACATTTTTGGGATTTGGCGGGATTCGAGAATACGCGTCTGGGTATGAGGGACAAGGGGACGTGGACAGCGGTCCGGTAATTTTGGGTGTCTCCGTTTCGGCAACAGGATTTGCCCTCGCTCCCTTGCGCGCCCATGGGCATCGGGGGGCATTCACGCGTCTGTTTCGCACGGCTGAAATGTTTGGAATTTGGCATGTGGACGAGGAACGGGGGCGGTTTGCCACCGGTGGGCCCATCGGAAATGCGCTGTTGCTCGCCATGCTGACATCTGGGCCGGAGGTGGCGCCATGAACGAGCAGAGCGAGCAGTCCCAAAGCCTGCGGCGCGACATGGGCTGGATCCTGCTTCAAGCCTTCATTGTGTTAACAATCTATTTCGTTGTTCAGTGGTTCTTTTTTAATATCGCAGGCACACGTGGGTTGTTTTCCCCAGAGAACATCGACGGCATGGTATTGGCCCTGGGCTTCATTACAATTGTTATGAGGCTCTTCGTCCTGTTTTATATGCCCGCCCGGATGGTCCATGCCCTAAGCGCTCGACTGTTACGCCAAGTGGATGATTCGAAATCCAATCGTACACAACAAGATGTGCCTGAGTGCAACTAGTTGCACGTGAAGACGAGTTCGTCTGATGGCATGAATTTTTTTCCCGATCGCCCGGGCTCGAAACGGATGACGTCTTTTATTTTACTGACCACCGAAGTGCGCAACACGCTTGCCGCGCTCCACGAACATGGATGCCTGGCCACGAGTCGACAGATCGGCAACAGCTGCCAGCCGGTATTCTGGGTGGTTGCGATCACCAAGGGCCCCCTGACGTGGAGGACCTAGTCCTCCAGCCGGATGCAGCCTATTTGGGTAGATCTATCGATTCGTCGGGTTAGACCGACAAGCCACAGGAACTGACGCACCCCGACAGCGGCGTCCTCCGGGAGAGCTCCCCACAACATCCCCGACGCAGATCGGCAGGGGGATGCTGCAGGCCCGCTGGGGGATGGCATGCGTATTTTGCGTGCCTGGGCCCGTATTTTTGTGCTCCGGCAGGCCCCCGCTTGACTCGCCTTCCCCAGCTGATCGGAAATTTTTGTATGCCGAGGCGGCCGTGGCCGCTTCGGCACACAAGCCCCCCTTGAATTAGAGATTCTCTCTGGTAGGCTGTCTGGAAATCAACATTGCGATCATTTATTCCTATCATTTGTCGCGCCAGGCCGCCTCGCTTTTCCAACGGGCTGGTGCCAAGGAGCGGGTGATCGACGTGCAAGGAGCGGTTCAGGGCATGGCAGCGGATCTCACCGGTACCAGCAGTTTTTCGTATGAAGATCTTTTGTCGTGCGCGCATGGCAAACTATTTGGGCCCGGCAATCCTCAATTGCCGTTGCCCCCGATGCTCATGTTCGACCGTATCACCAGCATCAGTCTGGATGGCGGTGCCTATGGTAAGGGGCACGTCGACGCGGAATTCGAAATCAAACCCGATCTTTGGTTTTTTGCCTGCCATTTCGAAAATGACCCGGTAATGCCTGGCTGCCTCGGCCTCGACGCCTTATGGCAACTGGTCGGGTTTTATCTTGGGTGGCAGGG
>CAMYJY010000212.1 GCA_947258835.1 uncultured Pirellulales bacterium | reverse complement strand
CGGGCTTTTCCGGCCCAAATCGGCCAGCACAAGGCGTACCTGTTTTCACATTAAGTAAACTGTTAATCGTTATCAAATAACCAGCGACAGCCCCTCGGGTGCACGCCCAGGACGGGCTCTGCTGTCGGCTAACTTGTTCCTTGACGCGCCCGCTGCTTCCGTGCTTGTTCATTGCTGACGATCATCTTCATCAGGCGTGCGCGCAATTCGCTGGCGGCCGGATCGTTGGGGCGATCGTGTCGACCCATCGCGGAGGGCACGTTCGTACCAGGCGAGCTGGCGGACTTGGCCGTTAATTTGGATAATTCAATCGGGGGCTTTTTCACTTACTTGACCTCAAAAATTCGTTTCCTGCCGCGCGGCCTGCTGCCCACTTCGGTGACGTCGACGGTGGAACTGGGGAGACAGGCCGAACCGCATTAGGCCGCGATGGGCCGACCACCGCGGAGCTCTTGGTCGCGACGGGGAAAATCCTGGCCCTGGTTGTACAATGCCTTGAGACGTCGCAATTCGGCCCGCAAGGCATTTTCGGCCAATTGGGTCAGCGTGAGCCGTGCCGGATAACCGGCCAGATGAACGGCTGCATCACGTGCCTCGTCCAAGACCTCACGAGGTAAGTAAATCGTTGCCCGTACTTTCGCCTGCTGGTTCGGTTGCATGGGTCGTCCTGAAATGAAATATAGATAAAAAGGTTTCCGTTGGGTCGCGCTTCACCGGTATAAAGTTGATGGTATCTGGCCCGGCGCGACCGGCCTTCATAGAACGAGATCGACCACTTGGCACACCTTACTGCAAACGTCAGACGTTTCGCTGCAGTTTTTCACCAACTGACAGGATGCAAACAGGCAGGTTTTTCGGCAGAAGCGATCGATTTTACCAGCGGACAGCTTAGCCCCCACGGGCTTCCACCACCGCCTGGACCAACCCCGTGGTGGTGTACTCATCTGCCGTGACGGCCGGCGGGTAGCCGGCCTCTGCCAGGACCCCGGCGGTGAGGGGACTGATGGCGGCCAGACGCGCCTGGGTTAATTGCTGGCCAAACATCCGCACGAGGGAGCGGGCGATGGCGGAACTGGTGACCGTAATCCAATCAATCTCACCGGCCACCAAAGCGGCACGAATCTCGGCTGCGGCCTGCTCCACATCGCGACTGGCATAGGTCACCACTTGCTCCACCGCGATCCCGGCCGCGGACAGCGTGTCCGCCAAGACCTCGCGGCCACGACTGGCGCGGAGGAGCAACACCCGCTTTCCCGCCGCCGCCGCAACTAGTTCCGCTGCCAAGGCCTCCGCCCGGTAGGCAGCGGGTTGGACGTCGGGGTGCAAATGGTAGTCTGCCAAAGCGGCCGTGGTGGCGGGACCCATGGTTGCCAAGCGGCACGTGCCCAGCTGCCGCAAGTCGTAACCTAATTGCCGGAGCCGCTGGAAAAAAAAGTGGACGCCATTGGCGCTGGAGAAGACGAGCCAGTCGTAGCCAGCCAGCGCGTGCAGCGCTGCATCCAGAGGAGCCAGGCTAGCGGGTGGCCCGGTTTCAATGGCTGGCTGGGCCAAAGCCGCCGCGCCCAAGGCACTTAGTCGCAACATCAGACCGGCACTTTGGTGTGCCGCCCGCGTGACCAAAACCGTCTGCCCAAACAAGGGGCGTGAGGTAAATTCGTTCACTGCTGCCCGCGCGTGGACCACATCCCCCACGATGATGATGGCGGGCGGCCGAATTTTTTCCCGCTCAAGTAGTCTGGGCAATTCTTGCAAGCTGGTAACATAGGTCTGCTGCGAGGGTCGGGAACAATGGCGTACCACGGCCACGGGTGTCGCGCCCGGCTTGCCGTGGGCGATAAGCTCGGTGGACCACACCGGAGCGGTGGTAACCCCCATATAAAACACCAACGTCCCGGGAAAACGGGCCAGGTTTTCCAGGTCGAGGGCGGGACCTTGTTTGCCGCGACACTCTTGGCCCGTTACTAGGGCCACACTGGAAGCCACGTCACGATGTGTGAGGGGGATCCCCGCGTGGCTGCTCGCCGCCAGGGCGGTGGTGACACCCGGCACGACTTCATAGGCAATTCCCACCTGCTCCAGGGCCGCGATCTCCTCGGCCACGCGTCCAAAAACAGCTGGGTCGCCCCCCTTGAGACGCACGACCTGCTTTCCCGCCTGGGCGGCGGCAATCACCTCCGCGTTGATTTCCACCTGCTCCAGCATCCGTCCCTGGGTGTGACTTCCCAAGCACACCAGTTCCGCCGCACTGTCCACGTGACGCAAGGCCAGTGGATTGACCAAATAATCGTAAAATACGACATCTGCCTGCTTGAGCAACTGCTGGCCCCGCAGCGTAAGCAAGTCGGGATCACCAGGACCGGCTCCCACCAAACACACCTTGCCTTGCGCTGTCGTCATGATGGCCTTCAATCAACGGTAGCTGCGAGGGCAGCAGCACGTCCCGGCGCCCCGCTGTACCAGCTCGGAAGATACTTATAGAATAGACGTTATGAAGCCCAAGCAACAATCCCCGCCAGCGCCGTCAGGCAAGCCCGCTGCTGACGGTCAACCCGTTGGCGATGGCGTCTCACCGCTGTCCGCGGCCAGCCGGCAACGGTTGCAAAAGTTATTTCAGCACGGCCAACGGTGCGCAGAGAAAAACGACCACGACTACGCCAATCAGTTATTTTCGCAGTGCGTGGCCGAAGATCCGGGCAATCTGGTCTACATTCAAGCCCTGTTTGACAATCTGTACAAGAAATACCAAGACAATCGCAAAGGGGCCACGCTGGCAGGGCTAAAAATCAAAAGCCCCCGGTCGGCACTGACCAGAGCGGCGGCCAAAAACGATTGGACAGCTGCCTTCCAGTCCGGCTGCCAGGCGTTGTCACTCAATCCTTGGGACATTCCCACCCTGCTGGCGTTGGCCAGCGCCTGCCAATCCGTACGGCTCGAGCAGTGCCAGCTGTTTTATCTCCGTTCCGCCCTCAGCACCGACCCGCAGCATACGGAAGTCAATCGGCAGGCAGGCCTGGCCCTGCAACAGATGGGACAATTTGATCAGGCCATTGCCTGCTGGCAGCGTGTCCAACAGGCCAATCCCCAAGACGAAGAAGCCCGCCAAGCCATGTCCCGGCTGTCGGTGGAAAAAACGATCCAAGCCGGTGGCTACGACGAGAAAACGCTCACGGGCACAGCCGACGACTCTCCCCAGGTTTCGGTTGCCAAATTGGCCCGCGATGCGGCCCCCGCGGAGGCCGGCGAGGCCGCTCTCTCCCCGGAAGAAAAGCTGACAGCAGCCATCGCGGCGAACCCTACTGAGATCGAAAATTATCTCCGCCTGTCCGACATCCATTTGCATCACGACCGCTACGACGAGGCAGACCACGCGCTCACCCAGGCACAGCAGGCGGCGGGCGGTGGGGATCTGACCATTTTGGAACGGCAGGAAGATCTCCAGCTACGGCGGGCGGGGCAGCAGTTGACCATTGCCGAACGACAATACCAGCAGCAGCCGACGGACGAACATCGCCAGCTATGGACGCAGTTGCGTCAGCAGGCCAATCAGACCGGATCTTTGCGGCCCGTTCCCAGCGGGCCCCGGAAAACCTTAAATTGCAGTACGAACTCGGCCTGCGGCTGAAACGGGCGGGCAAAATCAAAGAGGCCATCCCCTGCCTGCAGGCCTCCCGGGGGGATCCTCAGCGGCAGGCCAGCGTACTGCTGGAGCTGGGGGAGTGTTTTCAGAAAATCAAGCAGTACAAACTGTCCCTGTCGCATTACCAGCAGGCCATCGAGGCCTGTGCCGAGCAGGACTCCGAGGTGGGGCTGTTGGCCTTGTACCGGGCCGGCGTGCTGGCCACCGGGCTGCGGGACTTGGACCTGGCGGAGCGGTATTTGAGCCGCCTGGCAGGCCTGAATTATGGCTACCGAGATGTGGCCGACCGGCTGGACAAACTGGCCCAAATCCGCGAAGATGAGTAGTTCTGCAAATACGTGCACGCGAGGCGTGCTTCCGAATCAGCAACAGACCCTGAAATCTTAACGATGCCTAATTCCGCCAGTGCCGAGAAACGTCTACGTCAAAATAAAGTTCGCCAGCTGCGCAATCGCGCGGTGAAGTCCAACGTACGGGGTCTCGTGCGTAGGGTCCGTACGGCCATCGCAACCGGTGATGCGGCCGCCAGCCAAACGGCCTTCCAAGTAGCCGTCAAGAAGCTGGATCAAGCCGCTGCCAAGAAGGTGATTCACGCCAACAAAGCAGCCCGCACCAAAAGCCGTCTGGCCAAAGCCGTGAAGGCGCTCTCGAGCACTGGAATGTGAGATGTGAGATGTGAGATGTGAGATGTGAGATATTTGATGTGAGAGATGGCTCAGTAATTTTCTTGTGTTGGGTGTAACTACAAAAATCGCACCCTACATCAAAAAATATTTCACATCACACATCGATCAAGGGTGGCACCTCACATCAAATATCTCACATCTAACATCTAACATATCTTCTGCCAGTGGATTTGTGCCGCATCGAACACTGGCCCATCCACGCAGGTGCGTTTGTAATCCCAGTCCCCGTCGGGCTGCCCCTGGTCACACTGCTTAACGGGCACGACGCAGCTAAAGCAGATACCAATCCCACAGGCCATGGGGGTTTCTAAGGAGACTTCGGCGGGCACGTGGCGCTGGCGGGCCAGGGCTGCCACCGCCTGCAGCATGGGTTCGGGCCCACAGCAGGCCAGGCGGCAATTGGCTGCCGGCTTCTCCGCCAGCACCTGCTCCAACACCTCCGTCACCAAACCGTGATGGCCTACGCTGCCGTCATCGCTACTGATCCGCAGGTCGATGCCGCAGCTGCGAAAATCGTCCGCTCCGGCCAGCAAGGCCGCACTGCGAACGCCATAGCACAAGGTGACGCTAGCCGACTTTTCCACTGGCCTGGACTCCAACCCATAGGGGCGCTGGCCCAGGAATTGACGTCCCAGGGCCAAAAAGGGGGTTTGGCCAATGCCGCCGGCCACCATGATTAAATGTTCGACCGGTGCGGTCGAAAAACCGTTGCCCAGTGGGCCCCATACCTCCAGTACATCACCTGCCTGGCACTCCGCCAAGCGGCGGGTCATCTTACCCACCACGAGATACACCACGTCAATGCCTACCGGCGTCCCTGCTTCGTCCAGCACCGTATCGTAGAGTGCAAACGGCCGGGCCAAGAGCGGGTCGTCACGACCGGGCAAACGAATCATCAGGAACTGGCCGGGGAGGATGCTGGCCGCCATCTGGGGACAGTGAAAACGCACCCGGTATGTATCTTGGGCCAACTGGATATTTTCACTGACCCGGACCTGATACTGGCCGGCCCGGTCGGCATAATGGGTCGACCCAGGTGCATGCTCGGCGGTGGACGGATCGATGGAACTCAACGTCGGGCTCCCTTCCGACCGGACCGGGGCATTTTTTTCCCAGCGGCGGCTTGCTGTTTGCGTTTTCTTCGTTCGGGCATCTCCAGACGCGGCTGCGCTGCCCCACGTGGTTTTTGCCGACCGGTGCGCACCGCAGCGCGTAATTTTTTGACCTCGTCGGGAGTTAAGCGGCGGACAGTGCCGGCCGGCATTTCTCCCAAGCGGAGAGGGCCAATGGCCACCCGCGTCAGTCTTTGCACCCGGTGCCCTACCCGCGCCAAGAGCCGCCGCACCTCTCGGTTGCGGCCTTCGTCCAGCACCATTTCCAAAATGGCCCCATTTTTTCGCCGGGATTTTATCCGGACCTGCACCACCTGGGCAAACCCTTCCGCCAAGTGCATGCCTTTTCTCAGCCTCCCCAAAACCTCCACTGTCGGATAACCGACGACCTGCACATGGTATGTTTTTTCCACACCATGGCGGGGATGCGTGAGCTGGTTGGCCAGAGCACCATCGTTGGTGAGCACGATCAGCCCTTCGCTGGACATGTCCAAGCGGCCCACGCTAAACACCCGGCCCAAACCCTCAGGCAAGAGATCGGTCACCCGCGGGCGTCCCGCAGGATCATTGGATGTGCACACCACACCGGCCGGCTTGTGGACGGCATAATATACCAGCTGCGGCTTGGGCAGCTGCTCACCATCGACATGAATGGCTTGTCGCGTGCGATCCACACGCGTGCCCAAGGCCGTGATGGTCTCACCATCCACTTCCACGCGGCCGGCCAAGATAAGTTCTTCCGCTGCCCGCCGGCTGGCAACTCCAGCCGCGGCCAGCACCTTTTGGAGCCGTTCTCCCTGAGGGACCTCCGCCGGCAGTCCCGCAGCCCCGCCAGGTCGCGGTGGACGCGGGGGTCGCTGCCGCCCCCGAGTGCTGCGGGCAACTGCTTTTCCGCCTTTTGTGCGGGAACTTGTGTGGGATCGGCGTGCCATAGCTAAAATTCGATCGCGAGAACGGGGAAATAAGATTCTCAGTAGTTCCCAACTTGGCCGATGAAGCCGAGTGCGGGCAACGTGTTGGCTGCCAAAAGCGTTGGCTCCCGGGCGGCTTATCGCCCCGGGCCCTGGCGGGAACGGGTCGGAATTTAGAAGTACTGATTCCATCATATCTCGTGTCGAGCCAAAAAGATACGCACCGGCAGTGATGTGCCCCGGACAGCAGCCGCTGGACAATTCGAGGGGGTTTGGTGATTCGAGGGGGTCAGAGTGATTCGAGGGGGTCAGGCACATTTTTTTCGGCGGCTGTGTGGGGTGGAAATCAAACAGCCCCACGCGCCGAAAAAAATGAGCCAGACCCCAGGCTAGTACAACGGGCCCGTCCGCCAAGAGCCGAGGGAGCGAAATTGCCGGGCTCGCTCTACCTCATTCGGTGGTTTCATAAAATCGATCGGCCGGCCGCCTACGATCGGGGGCCCCATATCATTCTGAGGATAGGGGTCCACCTGGGTGGCGTTGTGCCGCTGAAAGGGGGCCGGCCCCGGATGCAACAACTGCGGCCGGCGAACGGCGGAGGAGCAGGCCGAAAGTGGCACCAGCAGGGCGCCCAGGAACAACCACAATTTCCACGACATCCTTAGCCGGCAGAGCCTGCCTTCCGCTCGTACCGGGATCTGCCAACCAATGTCATCGACTGCCCGGAGGGCAACGGTCGGGTCCCGTTGGTCACAGCGCGGTGCGTCAAAGGCGTATACCATCAGTACCACAAGACCTCCGTCCCCAGGAACCACCCCCAACCGGCCGGGGATTGTAGGCGGAAGCAGCCGGCGCCACTAGGGCAGAGGAGATGTGAGATGTGAGATGTGAGATGTGAGATTGCTGATGTGACCTGCCGGTTGCTTTCACAGCTAGCACAGCATCCTCATTACATCAAATATCTCACATCTAACATCTCACATTACTCACGGTAGGCAGAGGCGATCTCCAGCGCGCCTTCCACGACCACCATCAAGTGAAATTTTTGGTCCCCTCCGACGGGCTGCGTGCCTTCCCAGGTGCAGCGGTCCAGGACAAATTTATCGCAGTCCACCAGACGCTCGCGGCCAGGCAGGGCCGTGGGTGCGGGTGTTTGGGGCGCCACCGGACCGCGGGCAAAATCGGTGACGGCGAGGGACTCTTCAATGTGCAGGGCACGGGGATTTCCGTCGGCGTCCACGCGATTCCAATCAAAGAGTCGAAACGTGGTGTCACTGGCTTGCTGGATCTCCGCAATGAGCAGGCCGGCACCCAAGGCGTGGACTGTGCCTGCTTGGATAAAGACACAATCTCCCACCTGCGGCTCAAAATCATGCAGGCATGTTTCGCAGTTCCCAGCCTCTAGGCTAGCGCGGAGATCTTCACGGGTCACGCCCGGTTTCAGGCCGGCATAAATTTTACTGCCGGGCTCTGCCGCCAAGACCACCCAGGCTTCGGTTTTGCCCAAATCGGGAGGATCGAGCTGGGCCCCCTGCTCGTCGTTGGGATGCACCTGGACGGAAAGTGTGCGATTGCAGTCCAACAACTTAAACAGCAGCGGAAACTGCGTCAAATGGGCGTGCTGCCCCAACAACTCGGTTGCGTGCTGCTGGACCAACTCACCGAGCGTCCGTCCCGCCAAGGGCCCCGAGAGGACTTGGCTTTGATCCGCGCCGTGGTCCACCAGCTCCCAACTTTCCGCATAATCTTCGCCATCTCCCAGGGGTTTTCCCAGCACCGTCGCCAAGCGGCGACCGCCCCAGAGATAACGGCGGAACAGAGGTTGGAATCGCAGCGGAGAGTTACAGAGGTTCGGCATAATTGTGTGACTTTGCTCAGGGTTCTACTTCCGGAATTGCCACCAAGCGGCATAAATTTTTTATTGTACACGCGGCAATCCGTTGCTACCATGCGACTGACAGCATTTATCCGGGTTTGCCCTGGGCTTTCTCTCGGAAAGCGTGCCGCAACTCGTCCGCCTCACGTGACCTCACCGCGCCGCCGTTATGCCCCACTCGGATCAGGAATCATGGCTCAGCGGGTCCCAGATGTCTTTCTCGGAACATCTGGAAGAGTTGCGGTCGGCGCTGCTCAAATCTCTGCTCGCATTACTGGTGGGCACCGGCCTGGGGCTGCTGTGCGGTTGGTCGGTGGTGGACTTTATCCAAACTCCCGTACGGGAGGCCTTGGAAAACTTCTATCGCGGCCAGGCCGCAACCCAGCACCTGCGGAGATTGGAAGCACAACAGCAAGCCGGCGAGCCCGTACCAGCCGATCTGGCCGCCGCCGCTGCCGATTTGGCCGCTGCCGATTTGGTGCCACGAAGTTATTATGTGGATCGGCAAGAGCTGGCACGGGCCATGGGGTCTGAGGCGGCGGCAAACCCTAGCGCTACGCCGGCCACTCGGCGTGAGGATCTGGTGCTGCTACGTCTCTACCAGCCCTTGGAACAGGACCCACGGCTCAAATTAATTAGTCTCTCGGGTCACGAGCCCTTTCTGGTCTACATCAAGGCTTCGCTGGTCGTGGGGGCGCTGATCACCAGTCCGTTTATTTTTTACTTTCTCTGGCAATTTGTCGCTTCCGGGCTGTATCGGCACGAGCGAAAGTCTATTTATATTTTCCTGCCACTCAGCCTGGGGCTATTTTTTGCGGGAGCGGCACTCGCGTTTTTTGTGGCCTTTGACTACGTGCTCGACTTCCTGTTTTGGTTCAATGCCCGCATGGGCATCAATCCCACGCCACAAATTAGCGAATGGATGAACTTTGTGTTGTTGCTCCCCCTAGGTTTTGGGGTCAGCTTCCAGTTACCGCTGGTGATGCTGTTCTTGGAACGGGTGGGCCTGGTGACGGTGGCGACCTACCAGGCTCAATGGAAAATTGCCGTCTTATCGATCGCGGTCATTTCGATGTTTCTCACCCCGGCCGACCCCGGCAGCATGTTGCTAATGGGTATCCCGCTGGTGCTGCTCTATTTCGGCGGCATGGGTCTCTGTCAGTACCTGCCGCGGAGAGATGTGAGATGTTAGATGTGAGATGTGAGATATTTGATGTGGGGTGTGATTTTCTCACATACCCCGGGTGGCACCGACACTTGTGGGTGGGACACTTGTGGGTGGCACCCAACGCTGGTAACGATTTTAGTAGCAGTATTAAGGGGTTCCAGTCATTCCCGCGCAGGCGGGAATCCAGTAGCAGTGCCAGTGGTCTA
>CAMYJY010000211.1 GCA_947258835.1 uncultured Pirellulales bacterium | reverse complement strand
CCGATTGAGCACGCAACAACGGTCTTGTCGGGAACTCGCTTTTAGACGTAAACCTTTTCCCAGGAAAGATTAGCGTACGCGGAGTTGCTTGCCGCAGCTGGTTGGCAGCACTAGAATAACTGTGCAGGCAGCCGCATTCGGGGGGACAACGGATCGCTCGCGGCGTAACAGCGGAGATTTGATTTTTATGTCAGCCCCACAGCCCGGCCCTCCGGGAGATCTTGGGAGAGAAACGCCCCTGGTACGGGAATGGCCTCCAGATCGCGAGGCTCTGCCGCCGTTGATTCCCTGGAGCGATTGGGCTACCGCAGCTCCTCCGTGGCTCTTAAGTGCGGTGGTGCACATGAGTGTCGCGATTCTGTTGGGGCTGATATTCATCGTCCCCGAGGGCACCGAGGCCCTGCTGCTGCGTTTTGACTACACGGAGAGCTTGGGCGAAGACCTCACCGGCGAGGACCTGGAGCTGTCCCTGGATGTGATCGATCCGCAGCTGGATGCTGCCTTGGAGACGGAGCAGCTGATCGAATTGAGTGAGCTGCCCAGCGTAGCACCGGCGGAGTTATACCCCGAGCAGCCGCTAGAGGATCTTCCCTCGGTCGTTCCAGTGCGGCTGGCCTTGACGGGGCGAGAACAGGGGATGCAGCAAAAACTCCTCAACGCCTACGGAGGTACGGGAGCCACCCAGCAAGCCGTGCTGGAAGGACTGCGGTGGCTGGCCCGTCATCAAGGACGGCAGGGCATGTGGAGCCTGCAAGGCCGCTATGCCGACGGGGCCATCTCGGAAAACGAGGAGGCGGCTACCGGCTTGGCCTTGTTGGCATTCCAGGGGGCTGGCTATACCCCGCAGTCCGACCCTGAAGAGCCGTTTCAGGGAGTGGTGGCCCGCGCCTGGACGACACTGCTGAAAAAACAGAGGGAAGACGGCAGTTTTTTTCAAGCGGGCCGTAGCCATGGGCAACTGTACACGCAGGCCATCTGCACCATCGCGCTTTGTGAACTGTATGGTATGACCCGGGATTCAAAATATTACGAACCAGCGCGGCGGGCCATCGACTACTGTGTCCGGATCCAGGCCTCGGAGGGAGGATGGCGGTATTTTCCGGGGACGGGTAGTGATCTGTCGGTCACCGGCTGGTTTGTGATGGCCTTGCAAAGTGCGCGGATGGCCGGGATGGACGTGCCTACCACCACCTTCAACCACGTCCGCGATTTTCTGGATGCGGTAAGTCGCGAAGGCGGGATTTTTTATGCCTACCAGCCCAATCAAGGTGCCACCGCTTCCATGACAGCCGAAGGATTGCTGTGCCGTCAGTACTTGGGCTGGCAGCAAACCGACGAGCGACTGCAAAAGGGGGGCAATTTTCTGATTCGCAATTTGCCTGTGTGGGAAGACGATGCCCGGGATGTCTACTACTGGTACTATGCCACGCAGGTCTGCCATCATTTGGAGGGCAGACACTGGCAGGCGTGGAATGATGTGATGCGGGTCGTGCTACCGACCCATCAGGTCCAAAAAGGGAAAGAACGGGGAAGCTGGGACCCCACCGGCGACGAATGGGGCCGATCGGGAGGGCGGCTGTATGTGACGTGTTTGTCGCTCTACATGCTCGAGGTTTACTACCGGCACCTGCCTCTGTATCAGGCCCAGCAGTTCAATGGCCGTCAGTTCCCCACACCATAGTTTCTGAGTGCGGTGCTGAGCTGCTCCTGCTCTGCAGGGCTGAGGGGCGTCATCGGCAGGCGCAACTGGCCCGTATCGCGGCCTAAAATTTTCATGGCGGCTTTGATCGGGATGGGATTGGTGGACAGGCTGAGCATGTTGCGGCACAGTGGAAAGAGTTTTTGATGCCAGCTGCGGGCTGCCGTCAGGTCGCCACCACGGATGGCCTGGATCAGCGACAGCATATCTGCCGGGATAATATTTCCGACGACCGAAATCACTCCCTCTGCTCCCACGGACATCAAGGGCAGGGTGAGGCTGTCATCTCCACTTAAGACGGTCAAATTGGTACTGGAAAGAACCGCAGAGGCCTGGTCCAGTGAGCCGGTTGCTTCTTTGACCAGATCGATGTGTTCCAGTTCGGCCAGTCGGGCGATGGTTTCGGGTTCAATATTTTTGCCGGTTCTCCCTGGAATATTATAAATGCATTGCGGGAGTCCGGTGTTTTCGGCCAAACACTGGAAATGCTCGTAGAAACCTTGCTGCGTGGGTTTGTTGTAATAGGGCGCGACTTGCAGGGCCGCGTCGGCACCCGCTTGTTCGGCAAATTGAGTCAACCGCAGGGCCTCGGCGGTGCTGTTGGAGCCGGTGCCTGGCATCACCTTTATGCGGCCCGCCACGGTTTCGCAGACAAAGGCGATCACCCGTTCGTGTTCCGCATGCGACAAGGTCGGCGATTCGCCGGTGGTGCCCACCGGGCAGAGCACGTTGGTGCCGGCGGTGATTTGAAATTCGATCTGCTCGGCGAGGCGATCGTAATCCACCTGGTCATCTTGAAAGGGCGTGATCATGGCCACAGCCAAGCCCGCAAATGCCTCTCCCTTGGTACCCATCTTTGTCCTTTCCATTTTTCACTTCGTGTATAATTAAATCGCCCCGTTCAAGCCGGGGGGCAGGCTGTGCCGCCCTTGTCGCCCACACCCTGGCAGGCGACTGTGCCGCCAATCAGTTGTTTCATGTCGCGCACCGCCTGTTCCAACCCCACCATGATGGCTCGGGAAATGATGCTATGGCCGATGTTTAGCTCGTGCATGTGGGGCAGCTCTGCCACGGGACGCACGTTCCGGTAGGTCAGTCCATGGCCAGCGTGCACGGTGAGCCCCGCGCCGTGGATCCAGTGGGACGCTTGCAGCAACGTTTGCAGTTCTTCGTCTCCAGAGAATTTGGCCGTCGCATTGGCATAAGCGCCCGTGTGGAGTTCGATCGCTGTGGCCCCTGTCTCGACACCCGCCTCGATCTGTGCCTGATCGGGATCCAGGAACAAACTCACCAGAATGCCGGCGTCTTGCAGTCGCTCGATGGCGTCGGTGACGCGTCGGGGTTGGCCTACCACGTCCAAACCGCCTTCGGTGGTAACTTCCGCGCGGTGTTCGGGCACGAGCGTGGCCTGATAGGGCCGCGCTTGACAGGCAATATCCAGCACCTCTTGGTTGCAGGCCAATTCGAGATTGAGCTTCACGGCGACTGTCTGCCCCAGCAGGTGCAGGTCGCGATCTTGAATGTGTCGACGATCTTCCCGCAAGTGCAACGTGATCCCGTCAGCCCCCCCCAACTCCGCGAGCGTGGCAGCCCAGATAGGGTCCGGTTCGGTGGTCATCCGTGCTTGGCGGACGGTGGCTACGTGATCAATATTGACACCTAGGCTGGGCATCGGCTGCGTCTTTCCGTCGTTTGTCAGTGGTGCCAGCAAGTGCTGCGCGTGTCACCCAAATGGTCGCCTGAGTCTAACATGCCAGTGCCCACAGCGGAACATGCCGCCGCGGCTGAAATTACGTCCGAGGGGCGACAGCCGGCGACCAGGCGGAGGCGATCGAAAACGGTAGCCCCACTGCCGTGAATTCGGCTGATGCGAAGTCCTGCGGACAGCCGCGGTTCCCCCAGGCTAAGCCATGCGAGGCTGAAATACCAGTACGACTGGTACGGCCACCCGCCTGCTTTTCTCGCTGGCAGGTATTCGTAAGCTAGGCTTTCGTGTAGGGCAGTGAGTCGACGTAAAATTCTGCCGTGGCACGCACGATTTTACGACCCTGCAATCTAGTGCTGGCCGGTTGGGGCCGGAAAAGCCCACTCCATCCGCCTCTCAACCAGGTTTCTTGGTGAGCTGCCGCGGTGCGGAAACGGGGGCTGTTTTCTTGGGCTTTACGGGCTTCATGGAGTCCCTGTTTTCAGTTTGAGTGATTGACGTGCTCACAGGGCGGCAGAGCCTGCCCCCGGCTCGAACGGGGGGCCGTTGGCCGATGCGAATTGCCGCGCGGAGGAAATTGCCCGCTGCCGTTGGTCGCCGGGGTTCGTGTGGGCAGCAAAGAGACTTACCGTTTGCAGTACAGAGGACCCATCATGAACTGCCAGGAACTCGCCGGAAAAATCCAAGCCTTGCAGCCCAACGCTTCACTGCAGGATGTAGCACGCCTGTGCTTACTTTTATCCAATGGTACGGAAGCGATTGACGAACTGGCAGATCCCTACAAGCTCCAAGTTGCTTGGAAGGAGACTGGCTTAAAGTTGCAACTGGCCACGGACCAGCATGCGGCCATGACTCAGGAGCTGGAGGAATTGGCGAGCAGTGACCCGGAAAAGTTTACCCGCGATCAAATCTGGATCCTGATCCGAGCCATCAAGGTGCAGAGTCAGGTGTTGCAGATGTACGTCGGGCAGGCCGTGCTGGACGTGTAGTCGATTACAGGGCCGGCCGTACCTGTTCGAGCAGGCCGCCAATCATTCTGACGGCAACCATCATATAAATTACGATGCCGCCGATGTCGATCAAGACCGTCACGAAGGGGGTGCTCATCAGGGCCTCGTCGACCCCGAGACGACGGAAGAGCAGGGGGAGTCCCGCGCCACAGAGGGTGCCGAACAGGACCACGATCAACAGCGTGATCGGGATCGTCAGCAACTCCAGCGGCTGCGGGCCATCGAGCAGCAAAAAGCCCACCACATAGCCCACGAGCGACAAAGTGCTGCCTAGGAGCAGCCCCATTTTCAGTTCCCGCGCCAGGACGCGCCGGGTGTCCGAAAGTCGAACGTCCTTGTTCGCCAGCGCCCGGATGATCAGGGTGGCGGACTGGCCTCCGGAGTTGCCGCCGCTGGACATGATCAGCGGGATGAAGAATACCAGCCAAGGAACTTGGTCAATAATCTGTTCGTAGGACTTGAGCGCGAAGGCCGTCAGCAAGGCGGCCAGGAACAGTGTGAATAGCCAAAAACCGCGTTTCCAAGCCAGCACCAAGAGGGAAGTTTGGAGATAGCCGTCTTCGAGCGGTTCCACGGCCGCCGCTCGGTAGGCATCCTCCTCCGCCTCTTCACGGAGCACGTCGATCACATCGTCGTAGGTGATGATGCCCACCAGGCGCTGTTGTTGATCCACCACGGGGATGGCTAAAAAGTCGTAGTCCGCGACTTGACCGGCCACCAATTCCTGATCGTCGGTGGCTTCGACGGTGACCAAGTTGCGTTCCATAATGTCTGCCAAAGGCGTCTCGGGCCGCCCCAGACGTGTCACCAATTGACGTGCCGAGACCACGCCTCGCAAATGGTCTTCCGCATCGACAATGTAAATGTAATAGATCGTCTCCAGATCCTTGGCCTGACGCCCCAGCTCTTCCAGGGCGGTCCCGACCGTGAGCGACTCGGGAAGTTTGGCCATTTCCGTGGTCATCACCGCGCCGGCCGTTCCCTCGGGGTAGGCCTGGAGTCGCCGGATATCGCGGCGTTCGTCGCTGGGTACGAGCGAGAGGACGTCTTCTGCAATCGTCGTGTCCACCCGATTTAACAGGTCGACACGATCATCGGCGGGCAGGTCCGCAATCAGTTGGCTGAGTGCTTGCCTGTCGCCTGTTTCGAGAATCTTGATTTGGATCTCTTCGGGTAGAAATCCAAAGATTTCAGCACACGTGGCGCGGTCACCCGTCTGAATTACCTGCCAGGCCTCTTGCGGCGAGAGCCCCTCCATAAACTCGGCAATGCGCGCGGGATGGAGAGTTCTACAAAACTCAGCCAGCCCGGACTGGTCTTCGGCGGCCAGCATTTCTCGCAACTCAGGCAGGTAGAGCGTATTAATCATGGGACCGATCGGAGTGGGCGCTGTGAGGAATCGGGAAGGCAGCGGTGGATTGTGTCGCCGTTTGGTGGGGCGGGGGGGGCATTCGAGCACACATCGCGGTGTGGTAGTCCATTGTGCAACAGCTGGCGTTTCCCGCGAGGGGCCCCGACTTGGTAGGGACTTGGGGAGTCATTTCGTCACGCCGGTCGCTCTCCTACGTCATTCCCGCGGAGGCGGGAATCTATCCGACCCACGCCGGCAACTGGATTCCCGCCTCCGCGGGAATGACGTGGTTTCATGCTAGGTCTGTTGCAAACCGCGAAGTGCGCTCGGGGCATCCCCCGCGGGGGGCAGCTGCGTTGACATTTCAGGTCATCCACTCTAGTATAGAGTGCTTGGGCTGAATTTTCTCCCCCTTGATATTGGTTCGTGCCAGAGCTGACAAATTGTGTTGCAGTTTGTCCGCTCTTGTTCGGCCCGCACGTCAAACTGCGTGACGAATTTGTCTGGAAGAAGATGGATCATTCTGCATCGAACAACAACGCCAGTGCGAGCGAAACGGACCTCGCCAGCTGTCAACAAAAGATCGGTTACCAATTCCAGAACGAGCAGCTGCTGCTGGATGCTTTGCGTCATGCCTCGGGTGTGTCGCATCGGCTGGCTTCCAATGAGCGGATGGAATTTCTGGGGGACGCGATTTTAGGGTTTGTTGTTTGCGAACAACTCTATGCACTCTACCCCGATTTTCTGGAGGGGGAGCTGACGCGCATTAAATCGGTCGTGGTCAGTCGCGACACATGCGCTCGGATTTGCACGCGGATTGGCCTGGATCAGTACTTGCTGCTGGGAAAAGGGATGGCTGCGGATCCTGCCATCCCGCGTTCGGTCGTGGCCGCGACTCTGGAGGCCTTAATCGCTGCCATCTATATCGATGGCGGACTGGAGCCTGCACGGGCGTTTATTTTGCGGCATACCGCTACCGAGATCCGCCAAACGGCCGCCGGCGCAGTCGGCGACAACTACAAGTCGCTGTTGCAACAGTTCGCCCAGCGCGAGCACGGTGTGACGCCTATGTACCGGTTGCTTGAGGAAAAGGGGCCGGATCACAACAAGTGTTTTAAAATTTCGGCCCAAGTTGCCGAACAGCGTTTTCCGGCCGCTTGGGGAAGAAGCAAAAAAGAATCAGAACAGCGGGCGGCTCACAACGCGATCAGCTTGCTCATGGGGGAGGCAGCCCCCCACCCTGAGGAAGATTCCAATGCTTGCCCCTGATCTGCAGTTTCTGCAAGAACGGCCCGAGGCCCTTCTTGCAGAAGTAAATTGAGTTGAACCAAAGTTATCAGAAAGTGCAGCCCGGGTGCTACTTGGGTGCATTTTCGATCAGCCAGTCCTCCAGAATAATATGCTCCACCTCGGGAGCGCGCAGGAGGGCGGTTTTTTCTGGCAGCAGGGCGGCGAGCCAGGGTCTCTTGGCCAGCCCGGACACCGCCCGCATGCTGAGACTGCCCAGCGAGCGTCCGGCCGTTTGTTCCAAAATGTTCTCTGCCAGGCGGTGGAATGTCGCGGGAATAATATTGGGCTGGGGGCCGACGTGCACCAAGGTTTGGACGCCGGCGCTGAGTACCTCACAGACGACGTCCCACAGTCGCTGGGGATGATCGGTCCATTTCCGCAAGAGTTCTCGGGCCGCGTGATCGTCATAGCTCATTTTTCCGGTAACCAGCGAGAGCACGCCGGGTACGGGCGGCGCAAACCCGCTGGGCAGGGTTTCCATCATGACCGTTGCGGGATAGGGAATGGATTTTTTCCGGACAATGGGGGTGTGCAGTGGCGGCGTGCGATTTCTATTAATCCGGATTTGAGCCTTTTTTGGCATCAGGTCGTG
>CAMYJY010000210.1 GCA_947258835.1 uncultured Pirellulales bacterium | reverse complement strand
CTGTCCCCCTTCGTCGCCTCGCTATAGAATGACCAGTTTGACCTTAAGTCACCATCCCCAGCCGCACACCGTCCGCGCGCTACCCACCGCCCCCTCACCTCGCTCCCATGTCGCACGACCACAACGAAAACCCGCTGATTTCCCGCTATGCTTCCGCCGCCATGAGCCGCATGTTTAGTCCCCAGCACAAACACAGTACGTGGCGGAGGCTGTGGGTGGCACTGGCAGAAGCGGAGGCCGAGCTGGGCTTGCCAATCACCAGCGAGCAGCTGGACCAGCTCCGGGCCCATATCGATGACATCGATTTTAGGGCCGCGGCCACGTACGAACGCCAGCTGCGGCATGACGTCATGGCCCATGTGCATGCCTATGGCGACCAGTGTCCGGACGCACGGGCCATCATCCATTGGGGGGCCACCAGCTGTTTTGTCACGGACAACACCGATTTAATTTTGCTCCGCGAGGCCTTGGAGCTGACGTGCGCGAAAGTGGCCAGCGTGATCGATGCCTTGGGAAAATTTGCCGCCGCCTATCGCGATCTGGCCACCCTGGGCTTCACGCACCTGCAACCGGCCCAGCCCACCACGGTCGGTCGCCGCGCTTGCCTGTGGGCCTACGACCTCGCCCTGGACCTGGCTGAACTGGAACACCGCCTGGCAAGCCTGCAGGCCCGCAGCACCAAAGGGACGACGGGCACCCAGGCCAGTTTTTTGGCGCTTTTTGACGGCGATCACCAGCAGGTGTGCCGACTAGAGCACTTGGTGGCCGAGAAGATGGGTTTTGCCTCAACCTATGCGGTCACCGGCCAGACCTACTCCCGTAAAATCGATGCCCAGGTAGTCGATACCTTGGCCGGCGTCGCTGCGTCCGCCCACAAGGCGGCCAGCGATCTTAGAATCTTGGCGCAGCGCAAAGAAATTGAAGAGCCGTTTGAAGAGAACCAAATTGGCTCCTCAGCCATGGCCTACAAGCGCAACCCCATGCGGAGTGAACGGATCTGCGGACTGGCTCGCTTTGTGATGAGCCTGCAGTCGAGCGCAGCGGCCACCCTGGCAAATCAGTGGCTGGAACGCACGCTGGACGACAGTTCGAACCGTCGCTTGGTCATTCCGCAGGCCTTTTTGGCCTGTGATGCAGTGCTGGTCCTCTATGAAAATGTAGCCCGGGGCCTGGTGGTCTATCCCGAGGTCATTGCCCGCCATCTGCGGGAAGAGCTCCCCTTCATGGCCACGGAAAACATCCTGATGGCCGCCGTCAGCGCCGGTGGTGATCGCCAAGACCTGCACGAAAAGATCCGTACGCACAGCCAAGCCGCGGCCGCCCAAGTCAAACAACACGGCCAAACGAACGACTTGCTCCAGCGTTTGTCTGAGGACGCTGCCTTTGAAGGCGTTGATCTGGAGGCGGCCGTTGATCCCAGCCAACTGGTAGGTCGCAGTCCGGAGCAAGTGGATGCCTTCCTGACCGAGATCGTGGCACCCATCCGTGCCCGCTACGCGGATCGGTTGCCGGACGCGACAGAACTGCGTGTGTGATCTTGTGTCAGACCAAGTCCAGTGGACTGTGCTGGCGATGCTGCTTGGAGCTGCAATCACCGCAGACGCCGGTGATAATCAAGCGGTGGCCAGTCACCCGGAAATCATTTTCCATGGCTACTGCCTCGCGAAGATTTTTTAGTTCGGAACTCTGAAACTCAATCAATCGGTCACACATCGTGCAGTGCAGGTGATCGTGTTGCGGGTAACCGTAGTCATGCTCGTACACCGCGCGGCCATTGAGCGTCATGCGGCGCAACAGCCCTGCATCGACCAATTCGTTCAGCGTACGGTACACCGTAGGCCGGCTGACTTTGCTGGCCGCCGGCTGCTGGGCCAAATTGAGGATGAGTTCCTCGGCATCAAAATGGTCGTGGCGTTGGAAGACGTGGTCCACCAGAATCCTACGTTGACTGGTAATCCGCTTGCCCTTGCTCTGCAAAAACTCGGCAAACCGCTCCTGAGGGCTGCTGGCGACTTCCACCGTACCCAACGAGAAACCTTTGGCCATGACTGCCACACCCTGCGAGACTGTTCGTGCCACGAAAATATCGGCCTGACAAGAAAAACACAAAACCGAAGTCCGGTATCTATTTTAAGCCAGAAGGCGCTCTGTCTCAAGAGTCGCAGGGGTCTGGCTCATTTTTTCGGCGCGTTAGGCCGTATCACCAACACCCAGCACAACCGCCGAAAAAATGTGCCTGACCCCCTCGAACCACCAAATCACCCAATTTGGTCCAGCAGTCGATCCAAGGCGGCATCGAGTTTGTCTGGCGTTTCATACGTACCCGCGGCGATTTCCTGACGCACCCGGGCCACCAAATCGGTACGCAGGCCCCCGTCGGCGGCAGTGCCCTGCTCTGCCGCCTGAATTGCGGCTTCCGCAGCCGGCGAAATATCCACCTGATCGGTAGGACCTTGCGTGGGGGCTACGGGAGAACCTGACACGCTTTGGCCGCGATGAGGGCCTTTGACAGTGTGCGGGTTATGAACTTGGGAAGGGCCGTGAACTTGCATGATCTTCTCTCGGGTCTGGAGTATCAGTTTTTATCTTTCGAGCACATCCTGGCAAGTTCTATCCTAGTGCAGGCCAATGTGCGGTCAACGTGCCAGCCCAACCAATGGGAGGTAAGGTATTTCGCTGGCAATCATGCTAGCAGCACAGGCCTCAGTAGGTGTCTTCGACGGACTCGAAATCAAAAATTGACCGATTCCCCAAAAGGCCGGTCGCCCGCAGGGAAAGTTCTGTAACAAGTATGCCAATCTTGCCTGGTCCTTTGCAGCGTAAAATAAGCGTTTTGCAGCGTGTCTGATGTTTTTTTGCACCACGCGATCTCCCTGGGGAAGTTGTTGCAACTACCACAAGGGTCGTGACTGGCAGGCTGATTGTGAGGGACAGCGCACTCATAGTTTTCAGGCCGGATAGGCCCGGCCAGGATGTGCGCACGCCTAGCTCATCATTCGCGGATCCTAGGCAGGGACAGCCTGGGGGTCAAGAGCAGCTGGGTAAGTCCGCACGGTAAACGTCGAGTCGATCATGGTCCAAGATGGGCTCGGTCAGCGGAGCTGCTCTTCGATTACGAGCACGAGCATGAGCACCGCCGCCAGCGGCTGAGCACGAGCACGATGAATACCATGAGCCAGAACCTCTGGTGCTGCCATCTTGCTGGGCCGCTGGATACCCCAGTGCGGTTTTGGGATAGGCCCTCAAAATTCCCTGCAAACCTCTTGTGACTGCGTCACATCGGTAGGCTTCGCCAACCGATGCCACCCGCGGAATTTTGGGGACTGTTCTGCAGACACCCAATTCTTGCCCAATTAGCACGAACCGCGAACCTGACCGGTGTATCTTGCGTAATGGGAGTTAACAGCTGCTCGACCGCAGTGCCAGAAACAACTGGCGTTTTGTCTCGCCAGACGCGGCTCCATCCCAACCAGCAAAAGATCAGACCAAGCACTTGGAACCGAGGGGAAACATCATGGCAGCCCATCAGCCTTCCGTACCGGCCAGACCCAATCGCGACTTACCTCCGGTGGTCATTGATGGACACGCCCTGTTCGAATTCAGTCTCGGCATGAATCGCGCCCTCAAACGGTTGGAAAACAGATTTGAAGCCCGTGAAGTCCAAGCCGTACCGGTCGCCCGCCAACTCTGGCAGGGCCCACCGCGGCAGCCACGCTGAAGATTCTCATGCCGTTTTACAGGCCCCTAAACCACCAACCGTCATTCCCGCGCAGGCCGCAGCACCACCAACCGTCATTCCCGCGCAGGCGGGAATCTAGACCACCCTCGCTGACTGCTGGATTCCCGCCTGCGCGGGAATGACGGGCGGAGCGTGGGAATGACGTGAGGAGCGCGGGAA
>CAMYJY010000209.1 GCA_947258835.1 uncultured Pirellulales bacterium | reverse complement strand
CAAATGAACCACGACGAAACAACGCAACGACGAACAGGGACTTAATTTTTCGTTGATTGATTCGTTGTTTCCGTTGTTTCGTCGTGGTTCAAAATTTTCAGCTAGTAGGCTAGGGCCGCGTACCTCACATCAAATACCACACGTTTCACATCACACATAAAAAGGTGGGGCTGCGCCCCAGCCTACGACTGCTGGTAGGTCGGCGGGGGGACGCTGATGGGGGGCGCGCCGCGGCGGGTCGCCACGGCAACCCGCGTACCACCCCGCGGTAGGAGATCCGTGGCCAAAGTCCCTGGATTTTAACCGAGGCGAACGGCGGGGCAAAGGATCAACGCCCCTTCAGGAGCGGAATTCCGCACATATTTACTCAAACTGTCAATTCCTCAGCAGGAGGTAGAGTGAGGGCACGAAATACAGTGCCAGCACGGTGGCTCCGCCCACGCCGCCGGCAAAGGCAATGGCCAGCGGTGGCCAGAACTCTCCGCCACCCAGGACCAGGGGCAAAAAGCCGACGATGGTGGTCAGCGTGGTGGCGATGATGTGCCGGGTGCAGCCGCAGACAATGTGGGCCAGCTGTTGCGGCCTCTTGGTGCTGTCTGCCGTGGCGGGGGATTCCGCGATGGCCGCCAGCACCACGATCGAATCGTTGATCGCCACGCCTACTAGGCCCATGGTGCCAACCATGGCCATGAATCCCAGCGGGAAGCCAAACCAGGCCAGTGCCAGCGGGCCGAGGCCGATCGAAAACCCACCCACGCAGGCCAGGATCAGCGCCGCGCGAAAGGAGCGAAACACGCCCACCAGCACGAACAACATCACCGTGAAGAGCACGACCGCGTTGGCGATCAAGTTGTCTACCGCCTGCGAACGCTGTTCCGTTTCGCCACCCAGTTCCAGCGTATAGCCGTCCGGTAGGGTGAAGTCCGACGCGGCGAGTCGTTGACGAAAGGCGTCCATCACCACGGCGGGCAACACGCCGGCGTGGATGTAGGCCTTGACTTCATTGACCCGTTGGCCATTGCTCCGCACGATGGTGGCCACGTCGGCTTGGAGGTCAAACTGACCGAGGCGGGCCAGCGTGGGAGGTGGGGGTGGAGCAGGGGTTCCCGGGGGGCCCCCGCCGGGCTGACGCGTGGGGAGTGCTGCCAGCTGCTCGATTTGAGTCTGCGGATCGAAATCTACCTGGACGCGGATGGGCAGCCGTTCGCCGCCTTCGAGAATGTGACCCGCCGGGGCGCCCTGCACGGTGGTGTACAGGAACTGGGCAATTTCCAGTTCCGACACGTTTGCCTCGCGGGCCACGACCGGATTCACATCCAGCACGAGTTTGGGAATCGTGTCCTGCAGGTCGGAGCGGGTGTGGATCACGTGGGGGGTTTGGCTGAGCACCACCCGCAGCTGACTGCCCAGCTCCTGGAGGGTTTGCAGGTCGGTGCCGACCACGCGAATTTCCACCGGCGCATCAAATGGGGGGCCTTGTTCCAGTTGCCGCACGATCACGCGGCTGTCCAAGATTTCGACGTCGATTGCCGCTTGCAGGTCTTGGACCGCGCGGGTCGGCCGGTGCCCCGACCGCAGGTCCACAAAGGCCTGCGCGTAAAAGGCTGTTCCCCGGCGTCTGGGCACCACATTGTAATAGAAGGTCGGGGCGCTGCCGCCGAGAAACCAGTGGACCGCACCTAGCCTCGCATCCTGCTGGACGATCTGCTGGATGCGGCGGACGGTCTGTTCCACACCTGCCAAGGTATCTCGCGCGGGCCGCTCAATTTCGATTTGAATTTGCTGCCGATCTGACGGTGGGAAAAACTGGCGGGGGAGTTGCGGTATGGCCAGGAAGCCGGTGACCGGCAACACCGCACCCAGCAACACACCCAGCAGCGGAAACCGAAACACCAGTTCCAGCGACCGGCGATACAATTTTTCCAGGGAGTCGGATTGCAAACCGTAGGCCAACCAGTTGCGACTGCGAATGCCGACGCGACCGATCATGGCTGGGATCAAGGTCATGGAGAGCAGGAAGGAGGCGGTGATTGCCAAAATAACACTCACCGCGATCGTCCCCACGAACTCGCCGGCCGGACCGGGCAAGGTGGCGATGGGCAGGAAAGCGAGGGCCGTGGTGACCGTGGAGCCGAACAGCGGCCAGGCCAACTGGCGGATGGCGGCCCGGATGGCGGCTACGGGTGAATCTCCGGCGCAGATGCGGGACCGAATATTTTCCACCATCACGATGGCGTTATCGATCAACAGACCGAGGGCCACAATCAATCCCGTTACTGACATCTGGTGGAGCGGAATATGTCCTATTTGCATGCCGGCAAAAACCAGCAGCGTAGAGAGCGGCAGGGCCAGGGCCACCACGATCATGCTTCGCAGGCCCATGCACAACAGCAGCACCGCGATTACGGCCGCGGTGCTCAGCCCTAGATTTTTGGCCAGGCCTTGCAGACGCTGCTGGATATGTTCGCGCTGGGAGAATAGTGTCTGCACGGTGACTTCCGACGCATATTCCCGCTGGAATTTTTGCAGCACCTGCTCCAGTTGCTCGGCCCAGCGATCCACGCGGATGTCGTTGTCTACCAGCACGCCCAGCACGACCGCCTGCTGGTCGTGAACCAGCGCCCGCCCGCGTGGTGGTTGCGGCGGGCGGTGTTGGATGTCTGCTATTTCCGCCAGCGTGGTGGAGTGTGCCCGGCCCCAGTGGACGGGCAGGTTGCTGATGCGCTCGACGGCCAGCTGGGCCGAGTTGATGTCCAGCAGCAATTCGGCGGTTGCCGTGTGCAGACTGCCCGCGGCCTGTTCCGCGGTACCGGCGCGGACCTGTTCCGCCAGGGCGGCGGTGGACAGACCGTGTGCGGCCAGCGTGAGGGGATTGACGGCGACCACGATCTCCTCGCCCGGGTCGCCGAACGTGTCGACTTGTTCGGTTCCTGCGATCGACAGGATCCGCGCCCGCAGTTGGCGGGCCAGTCGCCGCGGGACGAGGGCGGAGGCATTTTTTTTTGAGGCCTCCTCCGCTTTTGCCGTCACCGCCAAGATCGCCGCGAAGGCCTTGAGCGGAAAGACTTCCAGTTCGGGTTCCGGGCAGGCCTGAGGCAGCTCGGTCGCCGTGATTCGCATCTGTTCCCGCACGCGGGACCACACGGGATCGACGTCGGTGACTGCGTCGTGCAGTGTGACCACCAGGTTGGAGATATGGGTACTGGAGTTGGAGCGGATCTGTTTGATCTCGGGGATGCCGCTGAGCCCTTGCTCTAGGGGAATCGTGATGATCGATTCCACTTGCTGGGCTTGCGCCCCTGGATAGACGGTGCTCACGACGCCTACCCGGCGGCTGAGGATGGGATCTTCGAGGCGCGGTAGTCGCCAGACGGCCGACAGTCCCGCGATCCCAAGGACTAGCAGGGACAGCACCAGCAGCCGCGGATTGCGGTAGAGGAAGACGGCCATCACTCATCGCCTCGCGGCTTATCGGGTGGGGCGAGTTCCTCTGTGACATCGTGCACGTGCACCGACTGGCCGGAAACGATCCGATGCGTGCCGTTGACCACGACCAGTTGGTCAGCGGCCAGCCCGCCATCCACCAGGGCCCAGTCGTTTTGCCAGTGCAGCAGCTGCACCAGCTGGGAAGTAATTTTGTGTGTGGCTGGCGTGTTTTCATCCGTTTGCTCAGCAGGCGAGATCTCCTGGGCCGCTTGGGCCAGGTAAATCGACCACAGCCCGCTGGCGTCTCGGTGGAGTGCCGACATCGGCACCCAGTAGCCGGCCTGGTCGGTGGCCAGTTGAAACCGCACTTCGACCGTTTGTCCAAAGGCCCAGGGGATTTCCGTAAGGTCCGACTGCACGGCCAGCCGTACTGTTTTGCTGCCGGCGGGCATTTCTTCGATCGCGCGGTAGGCTACCTGGCATTCCACCAGTTGTTCGCCTAGCACCACCCACAATTGCTGCTTCAACTGCAAGCGATCGGCAACGCGGCGGGGCAAGCT
>CAMYJY010000208.1 GCA_947258835.1 uncultured Pirellulales bacterium | reverse complement strand
GCCGATCAGAAAGGTCTGTTTACGAAACTCGGTCGTTTGGCCGTCAAGGAGCTTCAGCTCCTAGAAGAAGAACGTTGGATCCTGGAAGACCTGTGGGAAGATCTTGATCAGGCCAACCAACGACTCGTCAAGATCGATGAGCGACTTACGCGGTTTGGGGGTAGCGGATCCATTAAAGAACGGGAAGCTCGGGCCGTGTTGGCGACGATGCCAGGCGTTGGCCCTGTCACGATCGACGTTCTTTTAGCTGAGTTGGGAGACTGGCAGCGTTTTCGTTGTGGCGATGCTGTGGTGGCGTTTGCCGGTCTGGCACCTGGGATTCGGGAAAGCGATGGTCGCCGCAAAGAACTTCACCTCACCAAGGCGGGTTCGCCATTGCTACGGTGGGTGCTGATCCAACTTGCGCATCGCCTCAAACGGACCAGTCGCCGCTGGCAGACGTTTTTCGAGCAACTCAGTAAACGCGTAGGCAAGAAGAAAGCAACGTGTGCGATTGCTCGTCGGCTGTTATTGGTGATCTACGCGATGCTCCGCGACGGCAAAGCGTATCAGTTTCCGGCAGCCGCGTAAGAGAAGAAAAGAAATAAAGGAGATGACCAAGCCGTAAGTAGGGACGATCTCGACACACCGACTGCTGGCGTAGTAGATTGTATACGACCAACGAACGATTGAATGGGACGTCCTTCGCATACGTAATCATGAGACGCGCAGTGACCGTAACGTGCTGCGTGATACTCGAATAGATGTTTGAGCACGGCCTTGCGCCGGAGACTCGCAACCTAGCGGCATGGTTTTAGGAAGTTGGAAAAGGCTGGCTCGGGCCTCACCAACAAAGGCACCGGTGTGCCTTCGTCTCCGCTCGGCCATCGCTTGCCAGGGCTAGGGCGAGCAAGCGACGGCCGGCTCCGACGAAGGCACACCTCACGAAAACCATTGAAAATGAAAAAAATGAAGACCAAACGGTTGACACGAAGCATTCCATAGATGTCGGTGTGCGCAGCACAAGGGGTGTTTTCCAGCGCGGATTGCCGACCGCGTCCACCGACATCAAAAAAAGGCACTTGCTGCTCGGCCCCGCAATCAGCACGCAAATCCAGCTTGGCATCAGCAGCAGAAACGTTCAGAATGATCCCATGGGACACTACTTAGTTCGCTACAGCCTGCTGGGACAAATTGGTCGTTTTCGCTCCGCCGATGGCACGAGTTATCCCCGCCGCGCGCGGGTGGTGATCCGCAGTCATCGGGGGCTGGAGCTGGGGGAGGTCGTGGCCCAACCGGATGCCACGACCGCGATGCGGGAAATGGAGGGCCAGATTCTGCGGCGGGTGACCGTGGAGGACAATTTACTGGCGGCTCGTCTGGACAAACATCGGCACCAGGCATTTAACGCCTGCGCGTCCCTGCTGCAAGAAAACGACGTGCCGGCTAATCTGATCGACGTGGAGCATTTGCTGGACGGCCAAGGTCTCTTTTTTTATTTCCTGGGCGAAATCCCCGCGGAGGCGGAGGCCTATACCGAGCAATTAGCGGCCACCTACGAAACGACGGTCGAATTTCGCAAGTTTGCTCAGACGCTGGCCGAGGGCTGTGGCCCCGATTGCGGCACGGCAGCCGCCGCAGGGAACGAAAAAAGAGGGACTGGGGGCTAGGGGCTAGTCCGTAGGCTGGGGCGAAGCCCCACCTTTTGCGCAATGTGAGATGTGAGATGTGAGATGTGAGATATTTGATGTAAAAATGCGGCCTCCTGAGGGGACTGTTTTCTAGTCAATCAGGTGGGGCTGCACCGCAGCCTACTTTTCCCCCAGCGAATTCAGAAACTCGCTCATCTCGGCAGCGGCGTGGTCGTCTCCTTGGGCGCGTGCTTGCTCGACTCCTTGGCGCAACAAGTCCTGCGCTGCGGGAATACGTGCGAGGCGAACCAACTGCTGCCCGGCCATGAAGAAGGCGGGCACATAGGGCGGGTTTTCCGTCGTGAGCTCTTGCAATTTGGCCAGGCTGGCCTCATGCTCATCCGCCTTATCCAGCTCCATGGCCAAACTGTAGCGTAGGAAGACATCGGTGGGATCATCGGCCAACATGGCTTCAATTTTTTCCAGGCGCGATACCATCATCATCTGATCCTGCCTTAAAGATTTCCTGTAATTTTCACGAGTGTCCCCTGGGAGTCATTTTCTCCCGGGCCAAGCGCAGTGACGTACAGTGTTCCATCAGGCGTAAAGGCCAGGCCCAAGGGACGTATGAGCGAGGCAATCCGCACAGCTTGGCAGGCTTGCTGACCATCGACACGGACATCATCCAGACGAAACACCCCCCCCGCCTGTTCATCCGCCCAGGCAAAGTCGAGAGCATAGAGTCTACCGGAGGGGCTATAGGCCAGCGCTATCATGTCGTGGAGGCCGACGGGCAAACTCATGACGGATTCCCCCGTGGAAGGCACATAAAAGGTAAGCGTGCTATCCGCGGGTAGATCCCAGGTACCCGTTTCCGCGACCACCAAAAACGTGGGCCGAGGCGGAGGGGGCACGGCAATTCCTGTGGATGCGCGGCCCCCGGTGGCATGTTTTCCGGCAAACGGCTGCAAATAGGCCAACCGATTGGCTTGGATACCTCCTTTTAAGATAACTCCTTCACCATCGTCGCCGCCGACGGCCAGGTAAACCATCTCGGAGGACTTCACGATGCCAAAAAAGTTGACATTTCCGGACTCTGCCCCCGGGCTATTCCGCAATGGTCCTTGCGAGTGATCCACTTGCCCGGCATCCAGTGCCTGGCCGTCGGGCGCCAGCTTATACACGCTCACCAGGTCATTTCCAGCGGGTCGTCCACTATCCCCCACGATCAATTTGCAATGGGCCTGGGGACTACTACTGCGGGTCAGCAGGGCCAACGCCAAGGGGCCAATCTTGTAGGGCAAGCGTTTGGTGAGCCGATTCACGGGAAACCCCGTGATTACCTCCCGATAGTTTTCCGGGTCTGCGGTAGACAGCTGCAGAACTCGGCCCGCGCCACTTTCGGCCAACAGCAACTGAAAGGGTCCCTCTGTCTGACGGCTGGGGCGAACCGCCAGACCGGCCGGATTCTGCAGCCCCGAAAGCACCGTCTGGACCTGAAACTCCTCCGCGGCGTCGGTAGGTGGCAGCGGCGGAGACAGCGTTTGCCCGCCGGTTTCGGCAGCCAGCAACACCAGCGGCAGCAGGCCAAAAATCATCCTCAGCCGTGTCAAAACACAATCCTTAGGGGTGCGTTTGTTCGTAAGCAGTAATCTTATCCTCATGTTCGAGCGTTTGGCCGATGTCGTCCAAGCCATGCAGCAAGCAATCCCTCCGAAACGCATCCACGGCAAACGGCATGGAAAAACCGTGGGGATCGCTGAGCGTGCAAGTCTGGAGATCGGCGGTCAGCTGGTACTGGGGATACTCCGCGACGCGGCCGAACAGCTCGTCGACTACATTTTCAGTCAATTTGATGGGCAGCATGCCATTTTTGAAACAATTGTTGTAAAAGATATCCGCAAAGCTGGGGGCGATAATCACCCGGAAGCCAAAATCTTCCAGAGCCCAGGGGGCATGTTCGCGGCTGGAGCCGCAGCCAAAATTCCGCCGCGCCAGCAGCACACTGGCCCCTTGGGCCTCGGGCCGGTTGAGTTCGAATTCCGGGTTGGGCGAACCATCGTCGCGCCGGGCCCAGTCCCAGAACAAAAATTCTCCAAAACCGATGCGCTCGATACGTTTGAGAAACTGTTTGGGAATGATTTGGTCGGTGTCGACATTGGCTCGGTCCATGGCAACGACCAGACCGGTATGTTGGGTAAAAGATTTCATGGAGTCCGGAAAAAATAGGCTAGGGGAAGTAGGCACACGAATGGTTTCGTGTCGTGAATAACGGACTGAGGTGTTTTGCTCACCCGCTGCAACGTGAAAATATCATAGCAACATTTTTGTCCAAGGCAGCGTTCAGGTGCCATCAGGGTGCCACTGCTGGCTTGTCCAGCAGTGGGCATCGGGTACCCACTTTGCACTGCTGGACAAGCCAGCAGTGGCACCCAATGCAACCATGCCGCCTATTTCCACTCACGGATATCCACAAAATGACCGGCGATGGCGGCGGCGGCGGCCATGGCGGGGGAGACCAGGTGGGTGCGGCCGCCTTTGCCTTGACGGCCTTCAAAATTGCGGTTGGAGGTGGAAGCGCAACGTTCGCCGGGCGCGAGCTTGTCCGGATTCATCGCCAGACACATGCTGCAGCCTGCCTCGCGCCAATCAAAACCGGCCTCTGTAAAAATTTGATCGAGGCCTTCGGCTTCGGCCTGTTGTTTGACTTGGCCACTGCCGGGGACGACCATGGCGTTGACGCGATCGGCGACCCGTCGGCCCTGGGCGACGGCTGCGGCCGCGCGGAGGTCTTCGATGCGGGCGTTGGTGCAGGAACCGATAAAGACGCGATCGAGCTGCAGGTCGGCAATTCGTTCTCCGCCGGCGAGCCCCATGTAGTCGAGGGCACTGGCGGCCGTTTTTTGTTCGGTGGGATCGGCATAATCCGACGGTTTGGGCACGGTGGCATCGACGGCCACGACTTGCCCCGGGTTGGTGCCCCAGGTGACCTGGGGCGCGATGTCGGCTGCGTCGAATATGAGCGACTTATCGTAGCGTGCCCCGGCATCGGAGGGCAGTTGCCGCCAGGCGGCGACGGCTGCGTCGAAATCTTGCGGCACAAAAGGCCGGCCGCGGAGGTAGTCGAAGGTGATCTCGTCGGGGGCAATCATACCGGCTCTTGCTCCGGCTTCGATGGACATATTGCAGACCGTCATCCGGTTCTCCATGGTGAGGGCCCGAATGGCTTCGCCCGTGTATTCGACACAGTAGCCGGTGCCTCCATCGGTGGTGATTTGCCCGATGAGGTAGAGAACCAAATCCTTAGCGGTGACGCCCGCGCGCAATTGGCCATCGACGCGGAGCTCGAGGGTTTGGGGTTTGTTTTGCAGCAAGGTCTGGGTGGCCAGCACGTGCTCGACTTCGCTGGTACCGATGCCGAAGGCCAGGGCCCCGAAGGCTCCGTGGGTGGAGGTATGGCTATCGCCGCAGACAATGGTCATGCCCGGCTGGGTGTAGCCCAGTTCGGGTCCGATCACGTGCACGATACCTTGGCGAGCATCGTCGAGATCGTAGTACTGGATACCGAATTCTTGGCAGTTATTGCGGAGGGTATCGATTTGCTGTTTGGAAATGGGGTCGAGGATGGGCAGGCTACGATCGGTGGTGGGCACATTATGATCGGCCGTGGCCACGGTCCGTTCGGGGCGGCGTACCTGGCGGCCGGCAAGGCGGAGTCCTTCGAAGGCCTGGGGGCTGGTGACCTCATGCACGAGCTGCAGATCGATATACAAAATCGTCTGCCGGTCTGTTTCGGCATGGACGACATGGTTGTCCCAGATTTTTTCAAACAGGGTCCGCGGTGAATTTTCAGAGCTAGGCATGGCCATAATATTGGATCAAAAGAAAATAAAGTATCAGTCATCAGCGGAGGGTGCAGTGACGGGTTTGTTTAGAGTAGCCCAGGTTGGCGCAGCCTACCTGGGCGGCGCAGCCGCCAGAGGTTGTCCAACTGCACGTCTCAAAACCGTCTTTGTAATCTTTA
>CAMYJY010000207.1 GCA_947258835.1 uncultured Pirellulales bacterium | reverse complement strand
CCCGGCTCGCTTTCACAGGCAGCGTGGCTTTGCTGTGCTCAACGGCCGAATCGATGTAGTTCATCGTAGCGATAGCCGAGGGGGGCCAGCAAGACAATCTTGGGAAGTTTTTGATTTTTTACTTAAAGTGAAAACAGGTCCACCTAGTGCTGACCAGTTGAGGCCGGAAAAGCCTACTCCATCCGCCTCTCAACCAGGTTTCTTGGTGAGCCGCCGCAGTGCGGAAACGGGGGTTGTTTTCTCGGGCTTTACCGGCTTCATGGAGACCTCGTTTTCAGTTTGAGTTTTTTAGTGCTCCAAATTTTTGCTGGCTATGACAAAAGTAAACGGACTGGAGAGAAGCCTTGTGTTCCGCTGGACGCGTTTGGCGGTCCTCGCCGTGGCCACGCTGGTTTCTTGCTGCTCAAGAAGGTAAAATTGAGAGAGAAGACCCTAAGGAGTTTTAGTCAGGGCCCGTTCAGGGGAGCATTCTACTCTGTGGCGCGCCGTTTGCGGTGCGCGCAGGGCGCCGGATATTGGGTCGGTTGCCCACCGCAGACTCCTGTTTTCACGGGATAAGTGCTGTAAGATTTATGGACGTTCGATGCGTCGGAGGAGGGATTGGTAGATGTCTATCGCCCACGCCAGTGGACTGAACGCCAGCGTTTTGGTGCTGAACCGTCAATATTTGGCGGTGCACGTGGTCGGGGTACGGCGGGCCTTTGCTTTGCTCGTGAATCAGCTAGCGGAAGTGATCCACATTGAAGATGGACAGTATGCCAATTACGACTTTGAATCGTGGCGTGAAATTAGCGAACTGAAGGCCGATTTCAAAGCACCGGATGAGGACTGGATCCGTAGTGTTAATTTCGAAGTTTGTGTGCCGCGGGTGCTGAGACTGCTCTATTACGACCGCGTGCCCAAACAACGCGTACGCTTGAATCGTCGCAATATTTTTGCTCGCGATGCGAACCTTTGCCAATACTGCGGCAAACGATTCCCGACCAGCGAACTGAGCTTGGACCATGTCTTGCCAACCTGCAGGGGGGGCGGCGCGAGTTGGGAAAATTTGGTGTGTGCTTGCGTGAAATGCAATGTCCGCAAAGGGGGGCGCACGCCAAGGCAGGCCGGCATGAAACTCATCACCAAGCCGGTACGCCCCCGTTGCAGTCCCCTACTCACAATGAAGCTAGGCAATCCCAAATACAGCAGCTGGAAGACGTTTTTGGATGCTGCTTACTGGTCGGTGGATCTGAAGTGAGAAGGCGCTAGGCGCTGGTTGAGGTACCGCGACGATCCCCCCCAGCGCCTAGCGCCTCGAACTCACGAATCCGCCAGCGGCTCTTTTTTCTCGGTGATCACCGGCAGCGTGGGAGCCATTTCGGCGTTGAGCTCTTTGAAAGAAGCCCATTCTTCAGGCAGGTTGTCCTCGTGAAAGATGGCTTCGACCGGACATTCTGGTACACAGGCCTCGCAATCAATACATTCATCTGGGTGAATATAGAGGATTTGCTCTCCTTCGTAGAAGCACTCTACCGGGCAAACCACGACACAGTCAGTGTACTTGCAGCCAAAACAAGGTTCGGCAACTACATGAGTCATCTCTGGGAATCTCCTTCCAGCATATCAATCAGGCGTTTCAGTGGTGGGTGGTTGGCCTCCGCGGCCGGCAGGGCTGGCCAGAGGCTGACGCAGGAAGCACTATAGCATATTCTGCGCGCATGATGTAGCCGAGCAGCGGCCCGGCAGCACGGACAAGCTGCCACGCTCGCCGCCGCGGCACCGCGTTCCAAAAAAACCGAACGCTGGCTTGCCAGATAATAACGGTATCGGCAGGTGCACAGCAAGTGTGCAGCTGGCCAGCAAATAATGCAGCTGCCACTGGGAGCTGGCCCAGTTTTCCCCTGTCCTGGAGGGGCTGTCGGGCAACAAAAAGGAACTTTTTGGCAGTCCACCGCAGCTCTGGCTTGCTGTAGTCCCTGCGGCTATTTAGAATTAGAGTAGGGATAATTGCCCTGTTGGCCTCCGTGGGGACCTGCTAGCCTACCGGCTTTCCGTGTTGCGTCTGCTTAGCCGGCCAAACTTGTTGTATTGGAGTCAAATTTAGCGACCAACGGGAGCGGGCAAACGTCTTCCGAGCGGTAGCTCGCATTGGTTCGAGGCCCGGGCCTCGTTGGGTTCTTTTCACTCTCCCTCCACACCCTCCTAAGGCTACTTGATTCGTGGCATTATCGGAGATCGACCGCAGTCTGCTCGAACGCTGCCTCGCCAAAAAACCGCGGGCCTGGGAGGATTTTGTCGACAGATTTACGGGTCTGGTGATGCACGTGATCAATCACACGGCCCAGTGCCGTTCGATCTTGCTGCCCGTGGCCGAACGGGAAGATCTGGCTGCCGATGTCCTGTTGGCAATTGTGGAGGACGATTTTGCGGTGCTCCGTCGCTTTCGCGGCCACAGCAGCCTGGCCACCTATCTGACGGTCATTGCCAGGCGGGTTGTGGTCCGCAGCTTGTTGCAAAACCGCGCCGCCACACCCCTGGGGGCCGTCGCCGAAAATGCCTTGGCGCGGGACTCTGATCTGGAGCAGCGGTTGACGGATCAAGAAGAGGTGCAGCGGCTGCTGGACCACTTGGAGGGCCCAGAACAGCAGGTGGTGCGCTTGTACCACCTGGAAGGGAAGACCTACCAGGAAATCAGCCGTGTCACCGGTATCTCCACCAATAGCTTAGGACCGCTGCTGAGCAGGGCACGTACCCGCCTACGGGGCCTGCCCCACACGACTTAAGCCAGCGATTAGCGATTCATGACCAGCAAACCGGTGATCTGGCAAACCGGTGATCTGGCAAACCGGTGATCTGGCCAGGTGGCATGTGGCAACTCGAGGTTGCCTTTCTGCAACAAGTGCGAATTTTTTTCTTCAGATTCGTACCGCGAACAACATCGGGTCGGTCAGCTGGCCCGGTTTCGACAATTTATTTCTAAAGAAGTTCAAGTTTATTTGACAAGTTGAATTCCTGGCATAGGTTTCAAGTGGAGTCGGGAACGGCACATTGCCTGACTGGTTCCACGGTGAGCGCTGCGGGCGCGAGCCAGCGATGCTTCTCTCTGATTGGGCTGTTTCGGTCTTGCTGAAACGTTCCAGCTTGAGTTGCAACGCAAAGAGTTAAGCCTGCTGCGTCATCATCCTCGAAAAGGGCAAGCCAGTAGAAATATTGGTGCGCAAAGCTGGGGGACGGCAGCGAAGTATTCGTTGAAGTCGGCCCAGTTGCCGAAGGGATGGAACGGTCGCGACGCAGCGAACGAACCTGGCGAGATGATACGCAAAACACGTTATTATTCGTATTGACATGGGCATCGCTCATAGCAGGCTAGTTTCAAATTTTCGGATTTGATTCTGGCGATGATCGGTGTGTTGAGCACATCACATGGACAGGCAGCCGAGACATCGGAACGACGCTTTGGTCGACCAGTCGCCGACCTGTGCGCTGTGCCCTCTCACGGGTCTGGGAGCCCGGATGAAAATGTTTTTTCCTGTGAGCCGAAGGCGCTAGCCTCGGGCCTTGCACCAAGGTCAGCCGTTCTATCGACGCCCGCGGCTAGCGCCGTCGGCTCAGTTTTCATCAGACCACCCTCTGGGCGAGGTGACCAAACGGAGGCGGCGTCATGAATCTGCAGATGATCGGCTGCAGCCACCAAGACGCGGCCGTCGAGTTTCGAGAAAAAATCGCTTTTACCACCGAACAGGTGGGCGAGGCACTGAGCGCGTTTCGCGACAGATTCCCTTCCTGTGAAATCGTGCTTCTGAGTACCTGCAATCGCGTCGAGTTGTATGCCACCGCCCGCGATGACGTGCAGCTCGATCGTGATGATGTGGCCGAATTCCTGGCCGATCAACACCATCTGCGCTCCGATGAGGTGGTTGACCAAATGATCTATCGCGTCGGCCCCGATGCGGTCGAACATCTATTCACTGTCGCCGCGAGTCTGGACAGCATGGTGGTTGGTGAGGCGCAGATTCTTTCGCAGGTCAAACAGGC
>CAMYJY010000206.1 GCA_947258835.1 uncultured Pirellulales bacterium | reverse complement strand
GAAATCGAAAGCGCGAGAAAAAATTTTGTCGGCGGCTCGCAGGGGGAGCAAGCCATTGGAATCCACGACCTCCAGGGGAACCGGAATCCGCAAGGCGACCGCTTGGAGCATGCGTGGCAAAAAGAAGCACGGGAAATCGTCGCTGACCACAAGGCAGGCCTGGCTGGCCAATTCCCGCAACAGCCCCTTGCCCGCGCCGGGCTTGGTTTCGAGGTAGGGGTAATAGCAGACACCTCGCTGGGCAAAATGCTCCGCGTTGTCGGCCATCCCTTGGATGATGAAGCGATGCAACCGATCACTGGCCCAGGGATAATCGCAGCGGAGGGCTTCCAGAATGAGCAGCGGCTTCCGCAGCTGCCGTGCCCACTCGACCGCTCGCTGGAGGCTGAAATTGTAGTGGCCCCGGCGATTGGCAATCATCCAATACAGCACGTACCGGCCGTCGTCCGAGACCTGCCGGCGGTTGAGCGTGCGGATGCGGAGCGGGGGAATGTCACTCATGTACAGCTTTCGCCTGGCGAGCGGTGTGCTCTTCGCGCTTTCCGATGGCCTCGCAGAGCGTCTGGCCAAATCCTTCCAAGTGTTGCATGTTGTCACAGTAGGCTGAAAATTTCATTTGGCGACGAATATTTTCGGTGAGCGCGTAGCCGCCGACGACAAATGCCACGTCCAAGCTGAATTCGTCGTAGAGAGCCCGGTAGCTCTGCAAGAACTCCTCAGCATTGGCGATGTGGGAACAACTGAGCCAGAACAGTTGGGGACGGTTGTGCCGGATGGCCGCCGCGAGTGTCTCGAAGGGGAGGTTGCTGCCGAGAGAGGTGGCCTGCCATTTCACATCGCGAAGTACCAATTCGGCCATCCCAGTACCGAGGGTGTACTGGTCTCCCACGGGAGCTCCTCCGATTGCCAGCGGCGCGGTGGGTGGCGGCGGGGCCAGCAGTGTGCGGAATTCATGCAGCACACGGAGCGAGATCTCACAGCTGCGTCGCTCCTGGTAGACCTGGGCTTCACCGCAGGCCCAGCGGTTGCCAATCCCGCGGAAGGCCGCGGCGAACACCTCGTCGCAGATGATGCTGATCGTGTGCTCTGCCAGGTACAGGTCGATGGCAATCTGGCGGCAGCGGGATTCGTCTCCAGCTAGCAGCGCCTCGGTTAACTGCTGGCGAGCTCGCTCCACCACCCGCATGGTCTGACCACTGGTAGGGGGGAGACCTAACGCTTCCGGACGGATCAGCCGGTGTTTGCTGTCCCGCAAGAACGTCATCAGCCCCGCCATGGCAATCCGCCGGTGGCCGCCGGCGGTGTACTGGGTGGGGATAACGCCCTTGTCACACCAGCGTTTTACGGACGATTCGCTGACGTCAATTGCCCGAGCCACCTGCTTGGGGGTCAGTAAATCTCTCATGGGCGATGCCTGATTTGAACGTTAAGCGCGATTTACCAAGGAACGCATACAGTCTAAGTGTAGCCTAGTCAGCATTCTAGGAAAGCGTCATTCGGAGGCAAGTTATTGATGCAAGTCATTATATAACAATGAATTAAATAAATTTCCGAAAAATTTCGGATCGGGGCTGTTTGGCGGTTGCGAGGGGGTGGCTTCCCAGAGTACACTGATTGAACGTTTTGAACGAATTTAATCGCACCGGAGGTCATGATGCCCGTTCTGACAGCCAGCACCAAGCCAGCCCCTTCCCCCAAGCTTTGCGGGAAGCACCAGCGAGCCCGCGTCCAGCGGCTCTTGGACAAGGAAATTGACTTTGTCCCGCACTCCGATTTTCAGCTGGAACCTGCCGGGATGGACGACGCGGTGGCAACCGTGCTGGCGGCCAGCAGCCCGTCTCCTGCCGCAGGAGTGGAATTGCCCACGCACTTGCAGCGTATGTGCGATAGCGAGTTGCTCACTCCCGACCAGGAGCGGATGCTGTTTCGTGAGATGAATTTGCTCAAATACCGGGCCTGTCAAATCCGGCTGCAGCTGGCGGCGGATCCGGATCACGTGGATTTAGCCGAGCTGCAGCTGGCGGAATCTCTCTTGGCCGAGGCCCACCGCATCCGCGATCACCTCATTCAGGCCAACACACGCTTGGTGATTTCGATCGTCAAAAAGTTCGTAACCCCGCTGCAATCATTTGACGATTTGCTGAGCGAGGGTATCATCATCCTGATGAGGGCAGTGGAGAAGTTTGACTTTGATCGGGGGTTCCGATTTAGCACGTATGCCTATCGTTCCATCATGCGGCAGGCGTACCGCACGGTCAGCTTGGCCAGCAAGGAAGAGGCTAGTTTTACCCGGGACGCGGAGGAATGGGCCTTCGCGGAGGAAGATCAGCGGCCCTCTGAGGCGGTGGCGGAGCAGGCCTGGAGTAACGTCCAGGAGTTGATGGATTCTCTGCTGGAGCGCCTCGACCGACGGGAGCGATTTATTATCCGCAGCCGCTACGCCTTGGGGGCGCATCGGCAGACGCGGACCTTTCGCTTTTTGGCCGGCAAGTTAGGTGTCTCCAAGGAGCGTGTGCGGCAGCTGGAAGGCCGGGCCTTTGCCAAGTTGAAGACCTGGGCCGAGGAGTACGGAAATGAGGACCTGTTTGCGGCGGCTTTGCCTAGGGGTGGCTGACTTTGGGTGGTGGCTCCGCCGATCGCGGGTAGCTGTGCTTCTCGTTGAGAGATCACGAAGCGGCCGCTGGCAGCGCCGTATCACCCCGTTTGGCAAACGATGGAATTTTTTGAACAGCAACTACCCCTTCCTGTAACGGCCGCGGAGGCCTATGACTGGCATTGCCGTCCTGGGGCCCTGCAGCGACTGATCCCGCCCTGGGAGTCCGTGCACATCGTCGATCCGGGCACGGGGGTGTGTGACGGCAGTGTTGTCAAACTCCGTCAACGACTTGGCCCGATCCGTTTGCAGTGGCTGGCCCAGCATCACGATTGCTTACCCGGACGTTCTTTTTCGGACACACAGATCTCAGGCCCTTTTGCGCACTGGGAGCATCTGCACGATTTTCAAGACCAGGCCCCTAGCCGCTCTGTGCTCACGGACCGAGTTGAGTATCGAATCCCTGGCGGTGCCTGCGGGCGTTTGCTGGCCCAGAGATTTGTCCGGCAAAAGTTACAGTCCATGTTTGCCTATCGCCATACCACGACCTCTCAGGATTTGGCGGCTCAGGTCAAGTACCGCCAGCGCCCAGCTTGGCAGATTGCGATCACCGGCGCGGGGGGCTTGGTGGGGTCAACGCTCACACCCATCCTGACAACCAGTGGACATCGCGCGGTGAAACTCGTGAGAAATAACGCTGGTTCGTCGGACGTCGTCTGGGATCCGCGGGCGGAGAGGTTTGATGCTGCCGGTTTGGAGGGTACTGACGCGGTCGTCCACCTGGCTGGCGAAAACATTGCTGCCGGTCGTTGGACCAGCCGCAGAAGAAAGGGCATTCGCGAGAGTCGTGTCCAGGGAACCCGGGTGCTCTGCGCAGGCCTGGCGCGCATGGCATCCCCTCCCCAGGTACTCATTTGTGCCTCGGGCGTGGGCTATTACGGGGATCGCGGAGAGGAGATCCTGACTGAGGCGTCTGCCCCCGGCACGGGCTTTTTGGCAGAACTTGCCCAGGAGTGGGAGGCCGCCACCGAGCCCGCGCGGGCAGCGGGCATCCGGGTGGTAAATCTCCGCTTCGGTATGGTCCTCAGTCCCCGTGGTGGGGCCCTCGCCAAGATGCTGCCACCCTTCCGGTGTGGCATGGGGGGGCGTGTGGGTGGTGGTCGTCAGTACTGGAGCTGGATTGCGGTCGATGATGCGGCGGGGGCCATTTACCACGCTCTGATGACGGATTCTCTGCAAGGACCCGTCAACGCGGTGGCCCCCTATCCAGTCACCAACGCGGCATTTACACAAGCACTGGCCCAAGTCCTGGGCCGTCCCGCATGCGTGCCTGTGCCGGCTGCCGCTGCCCGTATGCTACTCGGGGAAATGGCTGAAGAATTACTGCTTGCTAGCACCCGTGTCGTACCGCAGGAGCTGGTGCGGGC
>CAMYJY010000205.1 GCA_947258835.1 uncultured Pirellulales bacterium | reverse complement strand
CCCTGCCGCCATGGCAAGTTTGGAGTCGTTTGGTGCTGGAAGCGTGCTTGATTTTCCGGGCTTTACCGGCTTCATGGACACCTTGTTTTCAGTTTGAGTTATTATATTAATCGAGCGGTAGCTCGCATGGGTCGGCCACACTGCCGCCCTAATTAAAACTCGACGCCGTATTTTTGGGTCATTTGGCGGCGGATGGCGGCGCTGCGTTCGGCAATTTGCTTAAAACCTTCTACGCGGGCGTTTTTGTAGCCGGCCATGGCCTGGGCCTTGATGGCCGAGCGTTCCGCCGCACTCTCTTTGGCCGCGTACAACCGCTCGTTGGGGGTGCTGACCCGACCGGTGCCGTAAAAACCAAAGCCGGTGTTGTAATTGTAGTACACACCGCGGGTTGTACCGCCCCTCCCGCGGCCCATGCCGGTCGTCTGGGTGCCGGCTTGAATGCCGCCGGAGCGTTTGGAAAGTGCGATCGAGCGGAGTGTGCCCGCCAGTTCACTGCCATAGTCCAGCAGTTCATCATCGACGTTCAAGATGGGCATGCGATCAATCCGGCGGGCATAGCGTTCCATCACGGCGGCCGCGGCCTTGTTGCCCCGCAGGTCCCGGTTGAGATCTTTGATCAGTACGTCGGTGGCGCGGTAGTAGGTCAGCGATGCTTCCCGGATTTTGCTCTCGGACGGTGGTTGGTCCTCGGCGGGCATTTCCGGTTCCGCGTCCTTCAGGGTGCTGAATTTGGTCGAGGGAATCTCTACCACACTAAACACGCGGCGCTGGCCGTCTTCCGACAACGGACCACGGAGCGTGATGGCCTTTTCCTCCAGTTCCAGTTTCCACTCGGCCAGATCTTCGATATGGGCGCCAAAATCGTTGAGGGTGTTGAGCACCAGTGCTTTGGCAATCTTTTCCAGGGGAGCGACAGGCTCGTGAAAATCAATCCGCAGTTGGCCTTGGACATCATCGCCCACCGCCACCCGCAGCATCACGCCCCGGAGGCTGGTCAAGACGGTGGCCGCATCGTTCAGCGAAATCCCGGCGTCCTGAAACAGGGTAGATTCACGCAGCTTTTGAGCCAGCACGTGGGGGCGGACCACGTCTTCCAGGTCGATGGCCAGCAGGATGGGGACCCTGGTGTTTGCCAGGCGGGCCGCCACGCTGAGGTAGTTGGAGGTCTGGATGTCATCCGCCTGTTCGATATATTCCATCCAGCGTGAGACAAATTGCCGCTCTGCCGGAAACACGGCGCCTAGGGTTCGTTCACCCAGCGAGACAAAATAGGCGTCGCTGGGCGTCCACACGGCGGGGGTACCCCGCACGGTGTCCAAGTATCCGCCTTCACTGCGGGCAATCTGCCGCATGGACATCGGCTCGGCCAGTTCCATCGCGGCCAATTCCCAGCCGGTGGAGAAATCCGCGTTGGGGTAGAGCGACGCGGCCAGCACGAGCTTGGTTGCTTCGGGTGGCAGGAAGATGGGGCGGTCCACGTAGGACAGCTCCAATTGCTTGCCCCAACCCTCTTGCTCTGCCACCGGGGTGGCGAGCGTGGTGGAGACATCAATCAGCACCAGCGCGTTGGCACCGGGCGGCACCTTCCGCAGCAGCGCGTCGAAGGGCCCCGCTGCAGCGGGGCCAACTTGGCCTGCGCAGACCAGCACCACTGCGATCAATAATCCAGGTGACTTGTGCATCATATGTGTATTCCTTGGGGCATGGGCGGCGGGTGAATCCCTGCCGGCTGCGCCGCGAGCTGACGCCCGGCGGCTGACACGATCCTAGTTGCCATTTATGTAATACTATAGCCATCTGCAGAATGTAGTCGTCTTCAGGCGAAAATGCTAGCGGGCAGTGGGGCTGGCTCCGAGCTGTAGCGGGCTTGGAATCCCGCTCCGAGGCTCGGTGCCTGTCACCGCTTACGCTGACCCTTACGCTGACCCTCACACGAGCTCTGCTAACGCGTCTTCCAGCAGCTGGAGCAAGTCCTGGACCTGGGGGTGGGTAATTTTTTCCGGATGGTAGTGGACCCCGAACATGAGTTTCTCTTGGTAGGAACCCACGCCAATGGCCAGGCAGTTTCCGCGGGGGATAGGGGGGCAGAGGACAATTTGCTCGAGCGGACTATTTCCCAGTTGCAGGGCTGGGGCGTGTTGTGTACCTGGTTGGCAGTTGGCAAGTTGTGTGAAAAAGACTCCCAAGTTGCTCAGCACGCAGGTGATGGGGCCGTTGTCGGTGCGGGTGGCCCGCTGCAGACCACCTGGCAGCCACCGCGCCAGCTCGATGGCATAGATGAAGAGCATGTGAAGAGAGCGTTTTTTGATCTGGTGCATTTCGTCGTGAATGCTCTCCAGGAGTGTGGTTGGCTGGGCAATCTGCTGTGGCTGGCGGTCGATAAAGACCAGGCTGACGAGATTTGCGGCAGGCAGCCGTTCGTCACCCGGGGCGCGGAGGTTCATGGGAACCATGATTCGCAGCCAGTCTTGGTTTTCTGCCGCCACACCGTGCTGCTGTCGGAGTTTCGTGATGGCGGTAAACAATGCGGACAGCAGACAATCGTTGATCGTTACCGCGCGGTGTTGGGCCGCGGTGCGGAGCTGCCGGTAGGCGGCGGTGCCGAGCTCATGGCACACGAATGTGGGATACGTGGAAGGCACCCCTGCACGGCAAACGGCACGATTTTTGGCTGCCTGCGGGGGGACGCCGCCGGCCGGGTTGGGTAGCAGCGGAATGGGGTGCCGATTTAGGAATTGACGCACTCCGCAGAGGCCAATCAGCTGCCGCGGAATTTTGGCCAGCACGTTGGTCGGCGTGCGGTGAAAACGTCCCCGCTGGGCAAACGCTTGGGGGTCCATCGGCGAGTCCGGGGGGGGCTGGAGGTTGCCGAGGGCCGCTTGGTAGTGGGCCAAGACCTCCTCGATCAAGCCCAGCAGGCCTTTACCGTCGGTGCAGGCATGATGGGCCTGGAAGAGCAATTTGGTCCGGTGCTCTCTGGCATCGTAGGTGGCGAAGACCCGCAGGCCGACGTGGGTCGTGATATCGATGGGTGGGATTGTGCCAAAATCTTCTTCGCCGAGGGACCACTGCACGGTTACTTGGGCCGTGGGGACGGGTTGCCAGAACAGTTGGCGGCCAGGGCGCTGCACGCGGGCCAGCAGCAGTGGGTGCCGGGGCAGCACCCGGGCCAGGGCGGCATCCAGCCGATCCCGCTCGAGTCTGCCGCCCCAGCAAAGCTGGACCAGCACACAGCATGGGGCCGTGGGCCGATCTTCACAGTACATCAGCTCTTCAAAGGCGGTCAGCCGGAGTGGGGCGATGGGGCAATGGCCTGGGCACCTGGGGTGAGTTTCTGCGGCTCGACGTGAGGGGTTCATATCTGCATTTCCCGAGATAGCGGCCGGAGGCCGCCATCTCGGGAAGGAAAAAAAGGGAGCGCTCGGGCGGCTCAATCCATGAGATTGTAGGTCAACTTGATTATTCACTTGGAGCAGTGCCCGCGGGAGGGGAGGCGTCGATAAATTGTTACTATTCAGCCGAATGAGGGAGCCTGCTCGAAAGATCGGTCGTAAGTGCAACTGCCTCTTGAAGATAAGTTTAAGCCCTAGCATCACTTAGAAGGGGCCGCTGGCATAGGACGTAACGCATGATGGCAGTTGCTCTTACGACCTGACTACCGCAGATGGCTGAAGTATTACGATAAATTTATTTCGCGTGCTCTGCGTCTGGAGGGCTTGGCGGCGCTTGGCATGTGAAGGCCGCCTGTCGGAAGCATCCTGGGACGGGTTTTCACGATCGACTTCGGTTCAGCTCAATTTACTTCTACTTCTAAAAAGCGGATCCTGCCGCTGGTGCTATCTCCGGCCGGCCGGGCGTGGGGCCGCCGCTAGGCCCTGTACCACCAGGGAGGGGCTTTTGCTTTGGGGGGTGGCGGCGCCTACCGGCTGGCTCCAGGTACAAAACTTTGATTTCTTGGTATTTTCTCGCCTGGTGGTGTGTTTCAATGGATTACAATAGACCCCCAATGGCTGATGTCGCTTGTCTCCGAGGCGATCTTTGCTGCCT
>CAMYJY010000204.1 GCA_947258835.1 uncultured Pirellulales bacterium | reverse complement strand
GGCAAGCTCACCACCGGGAACGCAATGCGGGCAGGGGCAGCCGCGGATTCCAGCTGCATACTCCGCGCAGCGAACGGCTGGCGGCGGTGTGTGCGGATCTTGTTGATAGATGGCAGGCCGTGCGGGCGGCTGCGGGGACGAGGCTGAAGTCTGAGTCATTGGTGTCGCCACACGACCGGACGAGACAGGTAGGGCGGCCTGGCAGGAACACAGCATCAACACACCGCCCACCAGGATGGCATAGCGAAACCAGGCGGGCGGGCGGCAGGGCCCGGCTGGAACGGGTGGAACGGGTGGCCGCCGACCGATGCTCGCTACCGCTCGGCAGGCGCTGGACCGCTCCCGCGGGTCGCTCCGTGGTAGACAGACATCGAGGATAGGTGGATTTGTCATGCGATGGATACGCAAATTCAGTCCTGCTGGTTGTACAGAATGCCTGGCGGGGCGGCATAAAAAAATGCGGCATCCGCCTGTTGCGGGTCGGGGACACGGCTGCCCAAGCGTAAAATGGCGATCGGTCGTCCCAAGTGGTCGGCCATGACCAGGGGATCATCACCCGGCCGCGCCTCAATCCACGGCTGCGTTTCCCCCTCGCGGGCAATCGCGGGAGCCAGTTGTGGATCTTCCACATAAATCACCCGCGTAATAAAACGTCCGGCTGCTGCCAACAACAGTTCTTCCGTGGTGAGTTCCACGGGGATGGGAAAGCGGAGCTCCTGTCCGGCAGGGGGATGGAGTCGATCAATCAGTTCCAAGGTAGGAAACAGTTCCAGCCCCGGATGTGCCGCGATCTCGGTAATACGAAATCGATACACAGGGCCAATCTGCAGCCCGATCAACAGACGATCTGGTTGACCCGCCAGAAAATCGGATCCTGCCGCCGGCGAGATCCGTGCCCCCTGAGGGGCACGGATCTCGACCGGCTGGCAGTCTCCTGACAACGGTGATTGCCCATGCTGGCGGCCAATCGCTCCCGGTGGCATGGCACCCGCGTGGTGCCAGTGCATGGGTGTGTCCTGTGCGCACACCGTAGTGCACCACACCAGACAGATCCATACTGCCCTTAGAAATCTACCAGCAACAGGCAAACGTACCGTTGTCATGCGTATCTGAACTTTCTGAGCTGGCGGCCGCAGAGGCGTTGGGCAGATGAGAACTTACCCATCGACAGCCCAATGGATTGGCTTCGCTGGGATTTTCGATCACGCGGCAGGTAAAAACTTACCTGCCGCTCGTCTTATTGGTGCTACGTTATCTATTCTGCAAGCGACCAACGGGAGCGGGCCCATGTCTTCCGAGCGGTAGCTCGCATTGGTTGGCGGCCATGCCGCCCTCGCATTGGTTGGCGGCCCCCCGTTCAAGCCGGGGGCAAGCTATGCCGCCCTCGCATTGGTTGGCGGCTCCCCGTTCAAGCCGGGGGCAGGCTCTGCCGCCCTAGGGACAGGTTTCCTCCTCACAAGATTGATTGCCAAAGCGAAACAGGCCGGTCAGCTTCTTCATGGCCGTCGGTACGGCCGGTGGTAACGTGCCACCTACGGCACGGAAACCGGCGCGATTCGTCTCGCTCACACGCACGTGGTTGACTGGGCGTGGGTAATTCATCCCGGGCCGTTGGCGGACATCGTATTTCATTTTACGCACGGGCGGTGGCATGCGGACCCGCGTGTGATTCCGCATGGTGTGCTTGGTCAGACCGGCTTCGTGGCCCAGTGGAATGTGGGGAGGCCCAGGCAAACCAATTGGCGTGCCCACGTGGGGCATCCCCCACTGCGGTGTCGACATCCCCGCCACGACATGCGGAGGAACCGCTGCTGGAGCAAAGGCGGATGTCGGCAGGCCTTGGGGCGGACCGGGCACGCTGTATTCGTAATCACTCTCGTAAGCGGGTCCGGCATTCTCCGGTCCCCCATACACTTCCATGGGGGCGGATACGGGATCGAGTGTCCGCTGGGCCTCGGCCGCTTGCCCCTGCTGGTACTGTGCGTGCGACACGCCGCCCTGCATGGCCAGCCCGCGGCCGGTCAGCTGCAGATCCAGATTGCCGATGCGGAGGATGGCCATGATGGAGCCCCGGCGATCTGCTTCGGTGATCGGGTCGACTCCCGGATCAAGTCGCGTACTGACTAGTGTTTCCACACCAGCCAAGGCCAATTCTTGAAACTCCGGATCCGGTAAATAGATCACCTTGGTCACAAAATTGCCACTGAGCACCTGGTCCAGATCCTCATCCGTGAATTGCAGCGGAATCGGCGCGTGGGCCAAAAAGGCATCGGTTCGCGGTGTGACCGGGGCCACTTCCAGGGTGGGATACAGCTCCACGCCCTCCCGGCCCGGTAAATTGGTCAGCTTCAACCGATAAATGGCCCCTTGCGTAAAATTTTGTCGGCCCGGCATGACGAGCGGCGTGCTATCAAAAATTCCTTGACCACCGGCGTCCCAAGCGACTTCTCCACCGGCAACGCCCAAAAAGGCGATCTGCGAGGTGGCACCTGCACAACCGCTGGGGGTGACTGCCATGGCGCCTCCGGTGTGCGGCATCCGCGGAGAAGCGTGGTGGAGCACGCCGGGACCAGGCCCGCCCACGCCAGGCCCGGGTTCCATCAACCGCTGGGCGGGGGGCAGGTTGTAGGCCGGCCGCTGGGCTGGGCTGCTGGACGTGACGCACACGACCAGCAACATGGCCAGTGTGCCTGTGGCAAGTGTGGTAGGTTGCTGTGACATGGCTCGTTAAACCCCCTTGGTGCAAGTTGCCTGCGGCAACGCCTGGGCATGTTCCGGGCAGTGACCCTAAACACACCAGCACGTTTCTTGGTCTGTCGCTCTGTTTCTGCTGTACGGCGTGGGCGCGAGAATGCTAGCAGTGCACTCGCGCAGTTGGCGTGGACCTCTGCGGCAGCCTCCTACTAGAATCCCAGCCATCGCCCACGGGCCGGGCTCCCCACAGCGGGGAGACGCCACCGCAAGTAATGGTCGGCGTTGCCAAACCGGAATCTTTGGTAAAACCAGCAAAACCGACAAAGGAAATTTAATTTGCCCCGTTTAACATGCCGTAGCGCCGCGGGCTTGCTATCACTACTGCTGGTAGCGCCGGTCGCCGCGCAGACGCCTACTTCCGACGGCAATGTGATGCTGACCAATGTTTTGGCGACGATCCAGCGGCACGCTAGCATTTCGGCCCAGTTGCGACAGCAAACCAAACTTGGTCAGCTCACCCAAGTTGGCTCCGGGTACTACCGGCAGCAGGGCACGGCCGACAGGCCACGGACCTACTGGGAAATGAAAACTCAGGTGGCCGGCGAGACGGCCAGCTTTGTGCAAATTTTTGATGGCAGCTACTTGTGGACCGACCGTCGGTTGCCGAGCGGACGGCAGGTGCGTCGTCTGGACGTGGAACTGCTCCATGCCCGCTTGCGCGATCTCGACTCCGGGTCCACCCCCAACCTGCTGCTGAAGACGGAGGGGCAGGGGGGGCTGGCCCAACTGCTGGCGGAGCTGCTGCGGAATTTTAGCTTCGACCGGCCCCATGCGGCCCAACTGGGGGACCTGCCGGTCTATGCCCTGTTGGGAACCTGGCGTCCGGCTCAACTGCAACTGATTTGGCCAGCCGCTGCAGATCAAACTGAGCCACCCCCGTGGCCCGCGCAAATCCCGCACCACGTGTTGGTGTTGGTAGGCCACAACATGTTTCCGTATGTCTTCGAGCTCCGCGGCCAGCACGAGGCCTACCTGGCCAGCACGGTTGCCGGTCTGCGACCGACTCCGCATCCGCTGTTGCGGTACGAGCTGTTTGACGTGCACTTTGCGAGGGCCATTCGCCCCAGCCAATTCCAATTCAAGGACGGGGTGGAATGGAAGGATGAGACCGGGAAGGTGTGGGAGGCCTTGCGACAGCGGAGCGCCTCTCTCCGCGCTAAGCTGTAGACTCTCGGCGACGGCCGGCCAGGCGAGCAGCGGTGGTGATGGCGGCCGTTAAACCGCTGGCCTCGGCGGTGCCCTGCCACGCCCGATCAAAGGCGGTACCGTGGGCCACGCTGGTACGGACGATCGGCAGGCCGAGGGTAATATTCACGGCCCGGTGCATCCCCAGCAATTTCAGGGCAATATGGCCCTGGTCATGATACATGGCCACCAGCGCGTCAAACTCACCGTCGCGGGCACGGCCCATGAGCGTATCGGTCGGGAAGGGTCCCTCCACGTCGAGCCCCTGGCTCTGGGCTGTGAGCACCGCCGGCGCGATGACCGCCGCTTCCTCATCCCCAAAGAGCCCACCTTCTCCCGCGTGGGGATTGAGCGCGCAGACACCTACCCGCGGCGCGGCCAGGCCGAAACCGTCGCGCATCACGTCCGCTGCCAAATGGCACTTGGCCAACACCACCGCCTCGGAAAGGTGCGCGAACACGTCGCGGAGGGCCACGTGCAGCGTGACATGCACCACGCCCAAGCCGGCTGGGCAGGCCGGCACCTCGGCCGCGGGCAAATACAACATCATGCCAAAATCTTGCACGCCGCACCGCTCGGCCAAGAGTTCGGTATGGCCAGGGTACTTGTGTCCGGCGGCATGGAGGGCGGCCTTACTAATGGGGGCGGTGACCAGGCCATCCAGCGTGCCCGCCAAACACCCATCCACGGCGTGGATCAGCGCGTCGTAGGCCGCCTGTCCGGTCCGCGGATCAATCCGGCCACCCGGGACTTCCAGCAGATTGTCGCTAACCACCGTCAGGCAGCGGAGGCGATCGGGCTGGGACGGAGAATCTCGGGCATCGGCCACGGCAGGGATCTCCTCCACCTCCAGCTGGGCCCCCACCAAGCGGATCGCCTGCCGCATAACCTCCGCATGCCCCAACACCAGCGGCGTACACAGCTGATGGATCTGCGGATCGGACCAACAACGGACAATCACCTCCGGGCCCACGCCGGCGGCGTCTCCCATGGTGATCCCCAACAAAGGTTTTTTTACAGTCGGCGCGGACATGGGTCAGGAAGACTCGCAGGTGATGCAAAACTGAAGTGCCTCCTCATTTTATACGACCAAGAGCACAACACAACGGCCCACCTTGCCTGCTCCCCACCCTCCGTCGTGACCGCAGGCCAGCCCCTTCCAGCCTCCCAAGCTAGCTGCGCCCCCTGACAGCGGGCCGTCATCAATTATACTAGCACAGTGCCATTTTGATACTTTGGGGCCACTGCATCGTCTGCCGCCTCCCGGCCGGGCCAACGAAATAC
>CAMYJY010000203.1 GCA_947258835.1 uncultured Pirellulales bacterium | reverse complement strand
ATCCTAGGACCAACCGGATAACGTAAGGTGCGGTCATGCGATATGATCGCGTTCGTGCAGATGGAGGTTGTGGAAAGCGGGAGAGTAGGCGATGACCGGCTGGCTGCGAAGATCGATCTGGAGCGGAACGGCGAATGAGCGGCCCGACGTCATTCCCGACGTCCACGTCATTTCCGACGTCCACGTCATTCCCGCCGTCCACGTCATTCCCGCGGAGGCGGGAATCCAGTAGCAGGCGCCGGTGGTCTAGGTTCCCGCCTCCGCGGGAATGACGGGGGGGAACAGCCGGAATGACTGAATGACGGGGGGGAATAGCCGGAAACGGGCTTGTTTCGGCGAGGGTAGCCCAGGTTGGCGAAGCCTACCTGGGCGGCGCAGCCGCTAGAGGTTGTCTCATCTGCACGTCCCAAAACCGTGTGCTACCACCATCTTTTCCGGCCGCTGGGCCCCCTGGGTTGGGGGATGGACCTGCAAAGTTCCCGACAAACCTCTTGTGACTGCGTCCCATCGGTAGGCTATCGCCAACCGATGCCACCCCCGGGGTACCCCATCCGTGCTAGCACGTTTCTGCTCCCTCTAGCTAGCACCGCGACAACAACATCTCTAGCACGAGTCGACATCCGCAAAATACACCGTAGAATATTCTGAAAATTCCACGGCCGAAACATAAGGAGCATGATGAGTCCCGCCGAGAGCAGCAATTTCGACCCCGTTTTAGGCCGCGTCGCCAGCGGCATCTACATTCTCACCGCCGGCAGTGGCGATCGGGCCACCGGCATGCTGACCAGCTGGGCCATGCAAGCCGGTTTTACCCCGCCCATGATCTCGGTGGCCATCAAGCACGGCCGCTACGTGGGCGACTGGCTCACCCAGGGCGAGCCCTTTGTGCTGAATGTGCTAGGTGAAGATCAAGCCGACCTGCTAAAACATTTCGGCGGCGGCTTTGAGCCCGAGGAACCCGCCTTCAACAACCTGGCCATCACCCATTGCCCCCGCGGCGTGCCCATCCTGACCGACTGCCTAGGCCACCTCGAGTGCGAGCCCCAGAGTCACGTGGACTCGGGCGACCACCGCATCTTCGTGGCCAAGATTGTCCGCGGTGGACTGCACCGCGACGTGCCACCGATGACACATATTCGTAAGAGTGGTAGCCGTTACTGAGGTTGAGCAAGCGAACAAAGAGCGTTTGTCCTCTCGATGGCGGCATCGATCCCAGATACGTAGCGATGTCTGCTGGCATCGTCAGTCGCCTCTTTGTTCGTTTGAGTCTGTGGCTCGACGATGCTAGGATCTTCTGGGCTCCCTCCCGTTGGTCGCTTTGATTCGATGCAGATATGAAACTGCCGTTACAGTCCCTTTGAACCTTCCTGAGGTGGCGGCCTCCGGCCGCTATCTCAGGAAGTGCCCCCATGAAACATATTCGTAATTTTTGCATTATTGCCCACATCGATCACGGCAAGTCAACCCTGGCCGATCGGCTGATCCAGGCCTGCGGAGGGGTGACGCAACGTGAGTTTCACGATCAGATGCTCGACTCGATGGATATTGAGCGGGAACGGGGCATCACCATCAAAAGCAACACCATCACCCTCGACTACCGCGGGGCCGATGGCCAGGACTATTTGCTGAATCTGATCGATACGCCAGGCCACGTGGATTTTTCCCACGAGGTGCGGCGTTCGCTGATGGCCTGCGATGGGGCGTTGATGGTAGTTGATGCCTCACAAGGCGTCGAAGCGCAGACGGTGGCCAATCTCTATTTGGCCCTGGAATACGATTTGGAGTTGCTACCGGTAATCAACAAGATCGATCTCCCGGCGGCTGACGTGGAGCGGGTTCGCGAGGAGATCGATGCCGATTTGGGACTGGATCCGTTCGCCGCGGTGCCCGTTTCGGCCAAGACCGGAGAGGGCATCGACCAGGTGCTCCAGGCGCTGGTGGAGCAGCTCCCCGGCCCCAGCGGGACTGCCGACGCGCCCCTACAGGCCCTGGTATTTGATGCCTATTTTGACAAGTACCGCGGAGTCATCCTGCAGTGCCGCATGATGCAAGGCGTCCTCCGACCGCGGGACACGATTCGCTTCATGCATGCGGGCCGTGACTACACGGTGGATGAACTGGGGTACAACCAATTAAAACTCACCCCCCGCCAGCAGCTGAGCGCGGGCGAAGTAGGCTATATCGTGGCCGGGGTCAAGCGGGTGCAGGATATTGAGATCGGCGACACCATCACCCACCTGGAACGACCGGCCGCCGCCCCCATTCCCGGCTACCAACCCGCCAAGCAGGTGGTGTTTTCCTCGATCTATCCCATGAGTACCGACCAGTATCCTGAGCTGACCAAGGCCTTGGACAAACTGGCGATCAACGACGCGGCGCTGACGTACGAAAAAGACAGCTCGGCGGCCCTGGGTTTTGGATTCCGCTGCGGATTTTTAGGGCTGCTGCACTTGGACGTGGTGCAGGAACGCCTGCAGCGAGAGTTTGACATCGGGCTGGTAATTTCAGCCCCGTCGGTGCAATACAAATTGACCTTAAAGGACGGCACGACCTTGGATGTCGACAACCCCAGCTACTGGCCCGATCCCATGAAAATTGAAGCGGCCACCGAGCCCTTCATCAAGGCCTCGATCCTCACGCCCGAGCAGTATGTGGGCCCCGTGATGGAGCTGTGCCGCGAGCACCGCTCGGACAATCAAACGATGAACTACTTGTCGGCCGGCCGGATCGAGGTGACCAGCGTGATGCCCTTGGGCGAGGTGCTGTTTGATTTTTACGGCAAGCTCAAGATGATTACGCGGGGTTACGGTTCGTTTGACTATGTGCCGCTGGAATATCGCCCCACGGATGTGGTGAAGGTCGATATCCTGGTCAACAAGGAACCGGTCGACACGCTGGCCTACCTGGTCCATCGTGACAAAGCGCGGACCCGGGCCCTGCACTACTGCGAGCGGCTGGCCGAGGAGATCCCGCGGCATCAATTCAAGATCCCCATCCAGGGGGTCATCGGTGGCAATATTATTGCCCGCACCACCATCCAGCCCTACCGCAAGGATGTTACCGCCAAACTCTACGGCGGCGACGTGACCCGCAAAAAAAAGCTGCTGGAGAAACAAAAGAAGGGGAAAGCCAAGATGAAACAGTTTGGCAGCGTCAACATTCCCCAAAAGGCGTTCGTTTCGGTCCTCCGCGCGGATCAGGACTAGTGGCCCCAGGCCTTGGACCAGCTCACGTTAAACCACCAGTCGTTTTCCAGCTGGATCCCGTTGAGATTTTCGTATTTATATTTATGTGCCATCCAGCCCTCCTCACTCCAGCGCAGCTGCTGACCCACTGTCGCGTGCGACACACGCGGCGTTCCGGGCCTGGCGGCCAACACCGCAACAAAGTGCACACGGCCGTGGTGATCGAACATCTGCCCACGGGACTGCAGGGCGAGGCCAGCGAGCGTCGCAGCCAGGCCGAAAACCGTCACCGGGCCCTGCAGCGGCTCCGGTTGAAGCTGGCGCTGGCGGAGCGTCATCCGGCCCCTGCTGAGCTGCCTCAGGTGTGGCAAAAGAGAGTGCAGGCAGACCGGTTGGCGGTCAATCCTGGGCACGAAGATTTTCCGGCCCTGTTGGCACTGGCACTGGATACCATCTGGTCCCACGGGTTCGCGATGGCGGCAGCGGCCCCTGCCCTGCACGTGACAACTTCTCAATTGGTCCGCTTTTTAAAGCTGGAGCCGGCCGCCCTGGCGGCCGTGAATCGCCAGCGGTTAGCACGCGGTCAGCAGCAATTGCGGTAGTTCTTGATCAGGTCAGCTGCAGGAAATGCTAGCTGCAAAAGCACTTTTTGTCATTGCGCAAGGCCCGACGCGGCCTAGCTGCAACCCAATAGACACAAGATATGTACGGAAATAATTTGAACCACGACGAAACAACGAAAACAACGCCCACTACGAATCAACAAACGAGAAATAACTCTCTGCTCGTCCTCGCATTTGCTGTAGTTCCTTTGCTGCCGCGGGAATGGCTGAGAAGAGAGTGAATTGTTATCGTGGCACGCAAACGGTTGTCCAAAATCTTGTGCCGACGAGCAACGACAGTGATTTCATGCA
>CAMYJY010000202.1 GCA_947258835.1 uncultured Pirellulales bacterium | reverse complement strand
ATTTGAGCGACCAACGGGAGCGGGCAAGCGCTTTCCGAGCGGCAGCTCGCTTTGGTTGGCGGCCCCCCGGTCGAGCCGGGGGCAGGCTCTGCCGCCCTGTGTCCCAGTGGGCTGGCCTGGGCCCCGCGGCCTGGGCCGCACTCGGGGGTGCCCTGCTAGCAGGAAATCGAAGGATGATCCTGCCCCCCAGGGCGGCTGCCAACCTGCGCGGCGTGCTCGTGCCCCCCCGCTGGGGCTGGGGCCAATCCGCATTTCCTCCCGTCCGAATTATCGTTATCTTCCTGCTGTTCCCATGCTAACAGATGTCCCCTGTGCGGGCTGTAGGGCGGGGGTGTCTATTCTCAAAATTAGGAAAGCGCGATCGGCAGCAGGCTGTTTTAGTCTGCTTATGTGGCCAAATTTGTTGTATTTGAGTCAAATTTTAGCGACCAACGGGAGCGGGCAAACGTCTTCCGAGCGGTAGCTCGCATGGGTTCGAGGCCCCCCGGTCAAGCCGGGGGCAGGCCTTGCCTCGTGGGAGCCGTAAACCTCGGTGTGGCTTTTGTATGCCTTGATTCAGCGGGACAGCGGGCTAGACTTTCGGGGTGGCAGGGGAGCCCAATTTGCCGGCTTCGAGCAACGTAGTTCGCACCGACCAAGGATGGTGAGCGTGTTTCGGCCTAAAATTAAAATACATCCATGGGCCTACTTTTGGCCAGGACTTCCTCAGTTATGGGTCAGGGGGTCTTGGGTTGGGTTGGCGGTGGCGGTAGGATTTATAACACTTGGGAACACCTTGTTGTTAGCGGTCAGCGTGTTTCACGCTTGGTTGGCTACCCGCACGGTGTTGCTCGGGAGCGGTGTGTTGGTGGTCGTGTGGCTGGCATCCTGGTGGCATGGTCGCAGTTGGCGGCAATCCGCATGGGGTGAGGCAGACGGGGAGTTCTGGGGAGACGGCGGGCAATCCGACGTGGCAACTCCAGCCGACACCCACACAACGGATACAGCACAAGGTGCCGCGGAGCAGCGTGATCAGCTATTTCGCGAGGCACAAACGACCTACCTCCAGCACGATTGGGTCCGCACGGAACAACTCCTGTGGCGACTTTTGAAACAAGACAGTCGTGATGTCGAGAGTCGGTTGCTGCTGGCCACCTTGTGGTCGCATCAGTCGCGTTGTGCCGGGGCCTTACGGCAACTGGATCGATTAGAAAAATTAGAAGCAGCCGGTGAGTGGAAAGTTGAAATTGACGCGTTGCGTCAACACCTCATCTCGCAAGAGAAGACAACTTCCTCTGCTGGCGAGGAAACCATTCCTGCTGTGGGCACGAGAGTTCCCGCAGATCAAATAGCATCCATTCCTGCGAAGCCCGACCGCCGTCAGGCGGCCTAGCCGAGCATTGAGAGACGGGAGACATGGCCATGTACGAACGATTTACCGACCGAGCACGCAAAGTGATGCAGTTGGCTAATCAAGAGGCCCAGCGATTCAATCACGAATACATCGGCACCGAGCACGTCCTGCTGGGCTTGATCAAAGAGGGCAGTGGCGTGGCTGCGAACGTGTTGAAAAACCTGGATGTGGATCTGCGGAAGATTCGCTTGGAGGTGGAGAAGCTGGTCCAGAGTGGACCGGACATGGTGACCATGGGCAAGCTGCCGCAGACGCCGCGGGCCAAGAAGGTGATCGAATATTCCATGGAAGAGGCCCGGCACCTGAACCACAATTATGTGGGCACCGAACACATTTTATTGGGCCTGTTGCGGGAACAAGAAGGCGTGGCCGCCCAGGTGCTGATGAATTTGGGCCTGAAACTGGAAGAGGTCCGGGAAGAAGTCCTCAACCTGCTGGGGCATGGGCTGGAAGGCGAAGAGTCTGTCGGCCGTGGTGGGCGGGGTGGCGATGGCGGCGAAGAGCGGGAAGGTCGTAGTAAGAGCGGCAAAAGCAAGACACCTGCGCTGGATAGTTTTGGCCGTGACCTGACCGAGCTGGCCAAGCAAAACAAGTTGGATCCGGTCATCGGCCGCGAGCAAGAAATCGAACGGGCCATCCAGGTGCTGTGCCGCCGCACGAAAAACAATCCCGTCCTGTTGGGAGAAGCGGGTGTCGGTAAAACGGCCATCGTGGAGGGTTTTGCCCAGCGCGTGATCGAAGGGGACGTGCCCGAGATTTTATTGGAACGGCGGATCGTGGTGCTCGATTTGGCCATGATGGTGGCGGGTACCAAGTATCGCGGTCAGTTTGAAGAGCGGATCAAGGCCGTGATGAATGAGGTCCGTCGCGCGAAAAACACGATTTTGTTCATCGACGAATTGCACACGCTCGTAGGCGCCGGTGGGGCCGAGGGCGCCATCGATGCCTCCAACGTCTTGAAGCCGGCCTTGGCTCGTGGCGAAATCCAGTGCATCGGTGCCACCACGCTGGACGAGTACCGCAAATACATCGAAAAAGATTCCGCGTTGGCACGACGTTTCCAGGAAGTCCTGGTGGATCCCACCAGTACGGCAGATACGATCGAAATTTTGAAGGGTTTGCGAGATCGTTATGAAGAGCACCACCGCGTGCAAATTACCGATGATGCCATCGACACGGCGGTCGAGCTCTCCGACCGCTATATCACTGGGCGTTGTTTGCCGGACAAGGCGATCGATGTGATTGACGAATCCGGCGCGCGCATTCGCCTGAAAACCATGAGCAAGCCGCCCAATCTCAAGGAGATCGATGCCGAGGTCGAGAGTCTCAATCGCGAGAAAGAAGAGGCGGTGGCCAACCAAGATTTCGAAAAGGCCGCCTCCTTGCGTGATTCGGCTGACAAACTCAAGAAAAAGAAGCAGCAGATCACCAAAGAGTGGAGGGAGAAATCTCGTGAGAATGGTGGTGTCGTCGATGAAGACGTCATCGCCGAGGTCGTCTCGAAGATGACCGGTATCCCGCTGACACGCATGAGCACCGAAGATACTTTGCGCCTGATGAACATGGAGCAGGAGTTGCATCAGCGGGTGATCAGTCAGGACGAGGCCATCAAGGCGATTGCCAAGGCCGTTCGTCGCAGTCGGAGTGGTTTGCAAGATCCCAAGCGTCCCACCGGGTGCTTTGTGTTTGCCGGGCCCACCGGGGTAGGAAAGACCCTGTTGGCCAAGGCCCTGGCCGAGTTCATGTTTGGTGATGACGACGCGCTGTTGCAAATTGACATGAGCGAGTACATGGAGAAGCACAATGTGAGCCGTCTGATTGGCGCGCCTCCGGGATATGTTGGATACGAAGAAGGGGGTCAGCTGACCGAGCAGATCCGCCGGCGACCGTATGCGGTGGTGTTGCTGGACGAAATTGAAAAGGCGCACCCCGAAGTCTTCAACATGCTGCTGCAGTTGATGGAGGAAGGCCGTTTGACCGACAGTTTTGGGCGCAATGTCGATTTCCGGAATGTGATCTTGATCATGACCACCAATGCGGGGGCCGATGCAATCAAGAACGAGTCCGCTTTCGGTTTTCAGAGACCGGACGACGATGCTTCCTACGAAAGCATGAAGTCACGCGTGACCGATGAAATTGAAAAGGTGTTCCGGCCTGAGTTTATCAATCGGGTGAACGACATCATTGTCTTCCGCCATCTCAATACGGACGACCTGAAGGAAGTGGTGGATTTGGAGTTGGCCAAGGTGCGCGCGCGTCTGTTGGAGCGTGGTTTGGGAATCGAATTGACGGATGATTCCAAGGAGTTCCTGATCAAGAAGGGTTCCAATACCGATTACGGCGCCCGGCCTTTACGTCGTGCGATTGAATCCTGCATCGAGGACCCATTGGCGGAAGAGCTTCTCAAGGGTGAATTCAGCGGCAAGGACACGATTCGCGTCACCGTGAAGAAAGTGGGTGGCAAGAAGCAACTGGCGTTTGAAGGTTTGGTGACCAAGGAGGCCGAGCCGGAGCCAGTGGGCGCGGTGGCCGACGCGGAAGAGGGCGGTGAGTCGTCCGGCGAAGGCGACATGTAGTCATCAAGGTGGGACGCGGGCCAGTTATTGAAGACACGTGTTTGAGCACCAAGATCGTACTTGATTCGAGTACGCGTACTGCGATGCTGAGTGCGCGTGCGAAGGAAAACAGCCGGTGGCACCCAACGCTGGTAACGATTTTCCTCAGTGCGGTAGAACCCGCCC